>JANQPK010000084.1 GCA_028289505.1 Cyclobacteriaceae bacterium | reverse complement strand
GGATAAAATCCATAGCCCCTTCGACCTCTGGTGCAATAGTAACTTCTAGTATTCTCTCACCGGAGGCCCGGTACCAGCTTTCAAATTCCTGCCAATCCGGGGGTCTGATCCACTCGGGATTGTGCACTCCTCTAAACCCCGCTTGTGGTGAAATATAGGGTCCTTCCAGGTGAAACCCAGGAATTGATTGAGCTATTTCTTCCGGTTGCAACAGTTGATCCAACCTCTGAAAACTTGCCAGCAATTCTTGATTGGTGTGCGTGGTCAAGGTTGGTAAAAAAGTAGTGATTCCTTTACTCCAAAAACCCTCTGTGACTTGCCAAAGGGCTTCTGCATCCATATCTCCTCCAACGAATGAATGGGATAGGTAACCATTTACCTGGTGGTCAATAAGACCCGGGCCCACATAATAGCTCGAATCAAAGGGTTGGGTTATCTCACGAGAGATCCCTGCTACCAGCCCATCCTCGATGGTAATCGCTATCGGTAGACCATCTTGATAATATAAACCTTGTATTGTCATTCCTGTGGTCGATGGTAATTGGGAAACTGGGCTGTCACATGCAGCAACCATAACAATCATCCACCATAATCTTATCTTCATACTTTTCCTAGGTCAGGATATCATGAACTACATGGCCATGGACATCCGTAAGCCGATAGCGCCTCCCTTGTTGTTTAAATGTAAGTCGTTCATGATCAATACCCAATATATGCAGCAAAGTTGCTTGAAAATCGTGCACATGTACACCATTGGATACCACATTATACCCCAGCTCATCTGTCATACCATAAGACATTCCAGCTCTTACACCAGCTCCCGCCATCCAAATGCTAAAACAACCCGGATGATGGTCTCTGCCAAAATTATCTTTGGTTAGCCTACCTTGTGAGAAACTTGTGCGGCCAAACTCACCACCCCAAACCACCAAAGTATCATCCAGCATTCCCCTTTGTTTTAAATCTGTAATCAAGGCCGCACTGGCCTGATCGGTACCCAAAGCCTGCCTCTTGATATCTCGAGGTAAATTTCCGTGCTGATCCCAACCCATATGATAGAGCTGTATGAATTTCACGTCCCGTTCTGCAAGTCGTCTGGCCATTAAACAATTTGCAGCAAAAGTACCAGGTATCCGAGCGTCCTCACCGTAAAGATCGTAGACGTGATCTGGCTCTCCTTTAAGATCAACCGCCTCCGGCACCGAGGTTTGCATCCTGAAGGCCATTTCATATTGCTTAATCTTAGAGTTGATTTCAGGATCACCCCAAATACCGAACTGATGTTGATTCAGTTCTCGAATATAATCCAACGCCCGCCTTCGGTCCTGAGAATGTACACCGTAAGGATTGTTCAAATACAGAACAGGATCTTTACCTGACCTGAATTGAACCCCCTGGTGATGCGAAGGCAAAAAGCCGTTACCCCAGGCAGAGGCGCTTAAAGGCTGGGCTCCTCCCCCTTTGGAAACCAAGACCACAAATGCCGGTAGGTTCTCATTATCCGAACCCAGCCCATAACTGAGCCAGGATCCTATCGAGGGTCTGCCGGTTAATTGTGAACCAGTCTGAACAAACATTACCGCTGGCTCGTGATTAATAGCCTCTGTATACATGGACCTCACGATACATAAGTCATCAGCAACAGCGGCGGTATGGGGCAACAGATCGCTTATCCAGGCCCCGGAGCTGCCATGTTGACTAAATTTGTAGTACGATTTGACCAGCGGGAAAGTCGATTGCTCAGTCACCATCCCTGAGTTTCTCTGAGTGCCTCTTACTGAATCCGGAATCTCCTTGCCATGCCATTTTTCAAGTCCCGGTTTATAATCGAAAGTCTCAATTTGAGATGGAGCTCCACTTTGGAACAGGTAAATCACTCTTTTGGCTTTAGGAGTATGATGATAGGACCCCATGATACCGCCTGGACCCTTGGCTTGGGCTAAACCCTTAACCGGATTGATCAAATTGGCCAGTGCTATGGATCCCAACCCCAAAGAGGTTCTTTTTAAAAACCTGCGACGCGATGCTGCCAATCTTAAGTATTCTTCCATTCGGTCCATTACCTTAAAGTATATGCTTCATTGGTATTCATGATACCATTAACTACGGTAGCCAATGCCGCTAATTCAACAGGATCAGTATTAGCTTCAGCCTTATGTTCTCCAATGCTCAGATAAGCCAAAGCATCATCTCTCTGAACACTAAACCGCTGCCTTTCTTCTTTATAAAATGCAGATAACAATTCAAGTTCTTGCGAATCAGGTTCTCTACCAGTAATCTTGGCAAACAGGTACTCCAATCTGGATGCCCCATGTTTATCATCGGTACCCATGGCTTGTTCTGCCAAAACCCGAGCAGCTTCGAGATACTGAGGATCATTCAGTAATACTAGCGCTTGTAAAGGGGTACTAGTATTGGCCCTTCTGACCCGACAAACCGATCGGTCGGGTACATCAAATACCAGCATAGAAGGTGGTGGCGAAGATCTTTTAAACACCGTGTATAAACTCCTACGGTATAATCCTTCACCGGGCTCCTGTAAGTATCGGTAACGCCATACCTTATTACTGATTTCGTCCCATAGACCTTCAGGTTGGTAAGGATAGGCACTAGGACCTCCGACTCTTTCTACCAACAGTCCACTAATGGCTAAAGCATTGTCCCTAATCATTTCAGCCTTTAACCGGTAACTTGGTCCTCTTGCCAACCATTTGTTATCTGGGTCTGATTCAAGCATGGCCTCTGTAGCCTTGGAGGATTGTTGAAAGGTAGCAGACATCAAAATCGACTTGTGCAACTGCTTAATATCCCAGCCCGATTCCATGAACTCCACCGCCAGCCAATCTAATAAGCGGGGATGACTGGGAATAGCCCCCTGGTTACCAAAATCATCTGAGGTCTCTACAATTCCTCTACCGAAGTGCATTTGCCAGACTCGGTTAACGAAAACCCTAGCGGTTAAAGGATTGCCACTGTCAAACATCCAATTTGACAGTCCTAACCTAGACTTAGGTAAAGTATCGTCAAATGGCAGAATGGTTTCCGGAGTGCCCGGAGCTACTGGTTCACCTGGTGCATCATAGACACCGCGGTTTAATACATAGGTGGGACGACCTTGTGGAAGATCCCCCATTACCATGATCTCCGGGATTCTATTAATAGTTTGATTGAGCTGGTTACGGTCCTGCTGCAGCCGACTGCGTAAGTTATCAGCCGATCGATTGAAATGTTTATGATAATGCTCCAAAAGCAAGGGATGAGCTGGGGTCGAATTCATCATCAGTGCCTCGGCTTTCTTGGGATCGACATTAAATAAGACTTCCAATGCGGACAAGTCTCTCTGAAAAATCTTTAACTCGTCGAGTCCTCCATGTTTGAAAGTTTTCATCTTATCCCTGATTCCCATGGTGAAACCATTAAAACCATAGGTATGAATATCCGGCTGGTAAAGGATTCCTTTATAGAGCTGATCGTAGTCTACTATTACCGGGACTTTGTCACCATTCAGGTAAACAGTCACTCCTTGAGCTTTACTGGAACCGTCATAGGTGATGGTGATGTGGGTCCAGTCCTTTTCGGTTAAGGGATCTTTAGTTCTTACCTGAATGGCATTTTGTGGCCAGCTATGTGAGATCACAAATCGAAGATGATTGTTTTCCAAAAACAAGGAGTATCCTTTAAGACCAAGTCTAAAATCCTCACAATGGTAGAATATCCCTGCATCCTGATACAGAGTGTCCGGGTAAAGTGCTAACGAGATCGAGAAGGGATCAGTCCTCTCATACCAACCCATTTTTTCAGGAAAATTCAGACGGGTATAATCATTTAGGAACACCCCATTCCCCCGGTATCCTTGCTTGATCACAGGTTCGCTTACTTTTGAGGTACCACCTGT
>JANQPK010000066.1 GCA_028289505.1 Cyclobacteriaceae bacterium | reverse complement strand
AAAGGCAGTCGACTTTATGACCCAGGAGAAAACGCCAGGGAGCACGATCTTAGAAAGCAGCTTAAAGCGTTGTGGGGTGACAAATATGGGTACTGATCTTATATCTTATATCTAAGATCTAATATCTATGATCAGTGGTTTCCAGCGAACGGATATCCTCGTCCTCATATGATGTCGCACTTGCCACAGTAGTATGCCTGATAAGCCTGGTAGCAGTGTCGTGAGAGGTTTTGGTGGTTTGCTCCACCCGGTACATTTCGAAACCATGCTCGTGGGTATACAATAGTTCATCATAAGGGCCTCTACTACCAATAAGTTTGACAAAGACCGGTGCAGTTTCAACGGCTACAAACAGCAGTATGATAAATAAATTTGCCCAATAGATAGGCAGGCTTTTTTCGGTTAAATTTCCCAGGGCATCGATTCTGGCGGCCAAACCATCATATTTTTCCCTTTGCAGGTTAGAAATTTCCTGAGAGTAAGCGGACTGTAGCATTTCAATATCTTGCTGTTTAGTGGCTATTAGGGAATCGTTTTTACTTTTTAGCTTAAACAGTTCCTGCTCCAATCGGTCTGCATCCTGCTTTTTGACCCGATAGATAGGCCCTAAATTCCGCCTCTTGCTGCCACCAGTACCGTCTGCTTCTTGTTGGGCTAATATTCGTAACTCATCGCGTTTATTTTCCTTTTGTAAGACTTCAGATTTGAGTTGCTCAATTTCCTGGTTGCGCAATAGGATACCCGGAGTAAAGCGAGCTTTTATGGTATCTTCCTGTTGCTTGAATAGTGCTTGTTCCATCAATACCAATTCACCGTTAATCTCACGTTCGAACATCTTTAACTCCAAAGGCTTTGAGATCACAAAGGCCAACAGCACCGACAAAATTATTCGAGGAATGGCCATTTTAATCTCTTTCCAAACGCTGCCCTCTTTTTTCATACTGGAAACGATGTATCGATCCAAGTTAAAGATCATCCCACCCCATATGAGCCCAAAAATGGTGGCCGGAATCCAATTGTCAAAAACAGTATATAGTGCATAACCGCCAGCCAAGGCAGCAAAGATTCCAGTAAATAAAACAGTGGCACCTATACCAAGGTATTTGTTGCTTTCCGTTGGACATCTTTTGAGCAATTCAGGACTGGCGCCTGAACAAAACCAGAAAAAATCTTTGAGAGCATTCATTTACACTGCTTAACACACAATACTTATAACGACCTGGGAGGTGTATTTATTCCTTTCAGCGATCAAATGCTATGCCTAAATGCCAGGTAACTGGAATACAGTGAGTTTGGTGTAAAAGTGTCTTCCAATGATGCACAATTTGTAACGATTCTGAACAGTAGCCTGTTCAGAATGGGACAGACGAACTACGGGTTTTCAGGTGTAAGGACCAGCACACCGCTGGCTTCAGCAAGTATTTTTTCCCTATCCATATGCTGAGGCCTGAACTTGCCCATCCGATACATTTCTGCCTGATCCTGGTAAAAATTACTGAGGGGATGCCCGGATTGCCCTGTGGGGTTAATGCTAATGGAATTCTCCAAGTCTGCTAGATCAATAATAATCCGCATTGCAGGTCCAGATTTGACGAAGTACGGCAATGATGACTGATTGAAGTCCATCTTGTTGATTACCTCCTCTCCACCTGTCACTGAAAAAGGACCTACATTAAACAATAAATTAAAGGGTTTCTGCCTTCCCACCAGATGGACATGTTCTAGTAAATGCACCCGTTCCCAGTGCCATTCTGTAACTTCAGGTCCTAGTAATTCAGTGAGCTTCTCAACTGTCTGCCGAAAGCTGGCATTAATCACAGATTTCCGGTCTTCTTTTTCCTCAGTACGGATATCATCCCACCAGATGGAGCTGTCATTTTCCAATAACATTGAAAAAGTGCGTTTGGCCACCTGAGTGGTTGCATAAACTTCAAAATTTTCAGGTCCCAGTTCATCCTCAAAAATATTCCGTTGAATCTGGTGGACCAGTGGGTAGTAAATTGTGGGTCCAAGTTCTTTAAGTCCATGCTCACCATTCCAAGCTTGTAAAGCTTGAACCATTTGACGTTCGGGATCAGTTAAGTCATTTTTCAATAGTGCCGTTATCTTGGCGCTAATTTCAGGGTAAGCCGGACTCCTATCATCCATGATCATCTGTTTGAAGCTTTCCAAATCCCAATCAGATTTCTGGGAAAGTAGGGCTATGATTCGTTGACCCCGTAAACCTGGATAATAGTATCCGGTATGAAGTACCCCAGAGGCACTATCTGGCTGATTATTAGCTGAATATACGAATCCTTCCGGTGGGTTTTCAGATCTTGGATTTGACTCAAAGGGGTACCATCCCAAAGGATCATCTAATCCACTTGCTCCGTCCAATATCACTTTAGACTCCACATGCTCCGGTCTTTTCAACAATCTGGCTACTGCCCACCAAGCTATATTACCCTCCCGGTCAGCATAGGTAATGTTAAGCCCAGGTGATTCTAATAACCCAACAGACGCCCTAAATGCAGCCATATTTCGACTATGGGCCATCCCATAAGCCGTTTGTAAGGATTTACTGGGAAATTCTAAATAGGCCCAGTAAAGGCTTACCGGTTCTTGTTCCAAGGAATCTATTAGATCGTTTACAGGATTGACAATAGGGCCATGCCTTGAAGATGTGATTTCAAATTCGATGCTTTCAGCTCCTTTAACCTGTATTACTTCTTTCCTGCTTTCCAGGTTTTCCCAATGATCTTGGTTCCACACCTGATTAGAATTATTCGGATTGGCTTTTTCTCGGTAAAAATCCATATCATCATTGGGAAATATGGTCAATCCCCAAGCGCAGAAGTCCGTGTGCCCCACCAAGCCAAAAGGGAATCCAGCCAGGTGATTTCCGTAAAAGCTAAAACCCGGTGCTTCCAAATGTGCTTCGTACCATACTGAGGGTTGACTGAATCCAATATGGGTGTCGTTGGCTAACATGGGATAACCCGATTTGGTTTTACTGCCGGATACTACCCATGAGTTACTTCCTATCCAGGGTGGAATTGGAAGTGTTTCCAGGACACTGGATATTTGCTGGTTGAGTGTTTTGACCAACAGGGTATCACTGTCAAAGGTTGGAATGGTAGTATTTGTGTCAATGGTGTTGATGATGAGATCTTGTAGATAGTTAGCACCAAGTTTAGCATTAATAGCACCGAGCAGCGGATCTGTGCGTAGTGCAGTGTTAAAATTAAAACCCATATACCCCACTATTCGGTAGAAATCCACTGGGGTAAAAGGCTCCTTAGGAATACTTAGCAAGCTGAATTCGGGTGGTGTTTCTCCCTTAGCCATGTAGGCATTTATACCCTCAAGATAAGCATAGGCAGCTACTTGGAATGGTTTATTGCGCTCGGAAAGGTATTCTTTTGCAGCCTGTTCTGCCATCTGGTTAAGTCCAATAGTTCTCAAGAATTGGTCTGTCTCTACCAACTCAGGTCCAAGAATTTCGGCTAACCTGCCAGCTCCAATTCTGCGGAGTAGTTCCATTTGGAATAAGCGATCTTGAGCATGAACATATCCCAAAGCAAAATAGGCATCTGGTTCATTTTGGGCATAGATGTGTGGAACTCCGAATGCATCAAAGTAAACTTCAACATCATTTTTTAGGTTTTTAAGCCTGACCTCACCCTGGTATTGGGGTTTACTAGCAATGAGAAACCAGTATCCGACTAGACCGGCCGTTAATACCACCAGCACTAGAATCACCAGTGCCCATTTTAAAAACCTTATCACAATTATCGATTACGTCCGTACTGTTCATGACTGGAAACCCAGTCGGAGCTTGAAATAGCCGAGGCAAGTGAAATTTCTCCAGCAAGCACCGCACCAGCTACAATTTCCGCAAACTTGTTCACTTTCCCTCTTCCGTAACAGTCCATCAACTCCAGGCACTCTCGCTGTGTGGCCAGCCCCACCCCACCTCCATAGGTAGCCACAATCAGTGAAGGTATGGTAATTGAAATGTAGAGGTCACCATCTGCGGTTAGTTCGGTGTACATTATACCCGCCGAAGACTCTGAGACGTTAGCCACATCCTGTCCGGTGGCAATAAAGATAGCGGTTATGGCATTGGCGGAATGTGCTCCGTTATTGTTAGCACCAGATAGGATGGCCCCTATATTGGAAACCTGACCGTGATAGGTAAGGCTTTCAGGCTCAACCCTCATGTGCTTAATTAGGACGTCTCTCTTCAGTATCGCCTCGGCAGTAACTCGTTTACCCCGGGTATGCATAATATTTACCTGGCTGGCTTTTTTATCAGTAGCTAGGTTGGATTCCAGATAAAAATGAGAGATGCGATTTTCCTTATATTGTTCCAGTATCCAACTGCAACTGGCAAACGTTGCCCTCCCAACCATGTTTTGACCAGCAGCATCTCCGGTAGAGTAATTAAACCGCAAATAGGCAAACTTATTAGCGAGATAATCGTCGATGTAAAGCAACTTTCCAACACTAGTAGTAGCCTCAGCTTCAGCCGCAATTTGATCGATATGTTTCCTAACCCACTTCACAAAATCTCGAGCCCCACGTGCATCCTCAAAAACGAATACTGGTGCACGTTGCATAGCATCATCAATTATGGTGCATTTTGCACCACCGCAGGCATTAAGGACTTTCATTCCTCTGTTGTATGAGGCTACTAATGTCCCTTCAGTGGTTGCTAAAGGAATCAAGTAATCGCCTTTAGCGTGTTCACCATTTATAGTAATGGGCCCTGCAAACCCAATCGGGATTTGAGCAATACCGGTGAAGTGTTCTATATTTCCCTCAAGTACATTAGGGTCGAAGGAATACTGTTTAATGTGATTCAGTTGATAATTGCAGTATTTTTCAATGAATTCCTGACGCACTTTGATTGCCTCCGGGCTGTAGTCGTTATGTGGATCCCTCGGTATTTTCGGTAAAGAATCCCCAACTTCAGACACCGAGCACTCAACCTTTAAGCTCAGTTTGCCAAAGGGTTTGGCGCGAAATTTAACTTCTATCTGGTGCTTTCCTATGGGTAATGGGTTAGTGTCCGCGATCAGGTCAAAAGATTTGCGTAAGGGAAAATCTACCGGAGTTTCTTTCGAAATTTCGGATGGCTTTATGATGTGGCCATCCCCAAAATCCATGGTGATGTGGTCAAGATTAATTTCTTCCCCATTTAACTTAACCTGAATTATTTCGGTTAGAGTAGCGTGCTGCAGCCGATTTTTTAATGAAAAAGACACTCCTCCTTCACGGTTCTTCAAGCTTCCAAAAGTGTATAGTTGTTTTAGTAGAATACTGGGAATGGCCATTATCGAGGGCAGTTAGAATTAGAGGCTAGGTAGTAGGTTGATAAGAATAAATATAGCAAAATGAGGTAGCTTGGCAAAAGCTGTAACTTCTATTTCAAATTTCCAGGTTGTATCCTGACTGTAACAATAACAGTACCTGCATTAGGCCAATAATAAACCCCAGGCAGGCACCTGCCCATTCGATAAACCTTAGCTCCTTTTGGATGACTGACATCATCATATGCTCTAACTTATCGCTGGTGAAAGAGGCAACCTGCTCGAAAACCATATTCTCAAGATTAACTTTGTCCAGACGGCGAAAAAATTGGTGTGTAATACGGGGAATAAACGTCTCTATTTCCGCACATATTTTGTCTCTGAGTTGAAGTATACGTTGATCATTGATTAGAGATTTTAGTATGGGGTTTAGGCTCTCCACTTTATCCCTCAAATAACCCTCTACCTCCTTTTCAATGGCCACTTTAATTTGGCCCTGGGTGGCTTGACGATCGCTTTCTTCTTTAAGCTGGTCCATGGATAACAGTTCCTCTGCCACCAATCTAGCCATTCTTCGTGCCAGCAGTGTTTTCCGCTTTGGGAAGATCCCCTGTACTTTGAAAAGGATAAGATTAATTGGCCTTCGGGGGTAAAAAAGCATTTTTATGGCCAGGTAGTTAGTGACGTAGCCAATTATTGCTGATATAAATGGGATAATATAAAGCATGATCAGGCCTAACTTCGGTTTCGGAGCATTGACAGCATTAATAGTATAGATAACACCATACTGATCAAATATCCCAGCCAGCTCAGTAGCGGAATCCCGTACAGGTGTGTTCCATCCACTTGGTTAATTAATAGTAGGGTGGAGCACAATACAAACGTACTTATCAACAAGGCCAGTACTAGACGATTAACAATGCTGTTTAGTTTCTTGGTGATTGGCTCTAATCCGTGATATTCCACATGGTAATAAAGCTCTCCTTTGCGGATCTTACGTAAGATGTATTTGACCTCGTCCGGAAATCTGTTGAGAAATGATAAAATCTGAGATCCTGTAAAGAATAGGTCTGAACCCAGATCTCTCCTAGAGATCTGGGTTCAGACCTATTCTTTACAGGATCTCAGAT
>JANQPK010000055.1 GCA_028289505.1 Cyclobacteriaceae bacterium | reverse complement strand
TAAGGCATTTCCTGTGTTTGATTCAATTACACAGTTTTCTCCCTACGTGGTGAAAGACGGGGAGCTACAGCCAGTTCATATCGTATATCTGGATGAAATACCAGTTTACTTCAGCATGACAGAGCATCAACAACCATATTCCTTTGCCACCAAAGCAGGTTTTCATCATTTGAGAATCAGAACTGCTGATCTTGAGGTCGAACTTGATTCAGTGCAAATAGTGGCATCCCATAGGAACATGATATCCATTGATGCGGATCAGGTGCCTACAAAAATAAAAACCCCTGAACTTACCACACAGGAAAAACTACTGGCACGCAAATACTTAATGAGGGTCAAGAGCCTTGGCCGAAAGGAATATATTAAACAGGATGACTTTGTGATCTGGAGTCCGGACTGGAGAAACCAAATAGTAGTAGGCCCACTTAAGCCAAAACGGGAGGCAGTTTATATCGTGGATGATTCTTACCAGGTCAAGTTCCGGGTAGAATCTGGGTACAAGTATGAGTTTTACCCTGGGTTATTAAAAATGAAAACTGATGACCTTCCGGAGTTATCTATCGATCCCGGTGAATCCGCACCTTCACTTAATAATTTGGTGACTACCGAGCAGGGCATAAAAGAGTTCATTCAGTTGGTGGAAAACAACCGACAGGCCAGATATAGATACCTGGACTATGCCAGGGAAACCAACCCTGGAAATGGCACGCTGGCCATTTGGAATCCATATCCCATTAAACTTCGTGCTAAGAACTATGTGCTCTTCAAAAGCAAAGACCCCTCTTTTATACGGGTATATGGTGCCAAAGATCCAATCTTCCACAATCTTCAGCAAGGCGCTTACGATACTTATATCCTGCTCAATAACAACGATTTCATCGAGAAAAAAGGGGTATTGGTAAGACCTGACACTACCCTCTATCTCAAACTGGACACTGCAGCAATCCAGCAATCAGATTCGGTCAGTCTTTTCATTAACAATATTATTCGAAGGAATGTACAAGCCGTAACCTATGAAACCTACGCCGCCTACTACGATTTCAACAGACTCAAATCAATTTACCATATGACCAGGAGGCAATCGACCCTGTTGGGGAATGTGGTTTCGGGAGTGGTGACTGACGGGACCGGCGAGGGATTACCTGGAGTGAATATCGTCATAAAAGGCACTACCGTTGGAACAGTTACTGACCTGGATGGAAAATACCAAATAGCGGTTAACCCCAGTGAAACGCTGACTTTTGCTTTCATAGGCTACCGCACAGAGGAGGTTTATGTCGGCTCTCGTTCATTTATTGATGTGGTGCTGGTGGAAGATGTCTCCGCATTGGAGGAGGTGGTGGTAACAGGGTATGGGGTGGAAACAAGGCGTTCTTTTTCCTCCGCAGTGTCAGAGGTATCCGCAGACTATGAATTAAGTGGTCAGGTTGCTGGAGTAGTAATGTCCAGAACCTCTGATGGCTCTATGGGTATAAGGATAAGAGGTCATGCTAGTATTGAAGCATCGAGTTCTCCCCTCTATGTTATTGATGGGGTGCTGTATCAAGGTTCAGATTTTGATCTTACCCCTGATGATATCGAGCGTATTGAAGTGCTGAAGGGAGCATCTGCAACCGCATTATATGGCGCAAAAGCAGCCAATGGGGTATTTGTTATTAATCTCCGAAAGGGATCACAGGCTAAAGAACTTGTTGAATCGCAGTATATAAATCTGACTGCTTTCCCTGATATCAGTCAGGCCAATCCAATCCGAAGGAATTTCTCTGACTATGCGTTTTGGCAGCCTTCTTTGACAACCAACGACAATGGTCTGGCCACTTTCAATGTTACCTTCCCCGATGATGTGACCTCATGGAAAGCTCATTTTCTGGCTGCCCAGGACAACAAAAAGACCGGTCAAACCAGTACTGAGATTCGATCCTTCAAGCCAGTAATGGGTAAGCTGTCTGCACCAAGGTTCCTGGTACTTGGGGATACCACTCAAATACTAGGTCAGGCACTGAACTATTCCCCTGATACCCTCGACCTAACCACCACCTTTGACCTAGATGGCAGGTCTATAGAAAACCAGGAAACAGTATTAAAATCTCATATCGATTCAGCCATGGTAAGTGCGACCTCCATGGACAGTCTGGAACTAAAATATGCCATCAGCACGGATGGTGGCTATGAAGATGGAGAACTAAGAAAACTACCAGTATATCAAAAGGGCGTAATAGAAACTAAGGGTTTGTTTCAGGTTTTGGACCAACCTCAAAAGTTTACGGTGATGTCAGACTCTATCTCTGGTAGTGTAACCATTAGGGCCGAGGGGAATCAACTCCATGTCTTAATGCAAGAAATAGCAAACGTCAAAGATTATCCCCATGCCTGTAACGAACAAACCGCCTCTAAAATTAAAGCCCTTTTGTCGGAACGCACCATCAGAAACACGCTAGACCAACCTTTCGAGTACGACAATCAGGTCAAAAAACACATAAGAAGGTTACTTGATGCCACTAATGAGCGGGGATTGTGGGGTTGGTGGCCTGATGGCAACACCATTAACTGGATCTCCAAGCATATTCTTCAGGCTTTGCTGACCGCCAGGAAAGAGGGCTATGATGTCCCATTGGATGAGGATTTGATCAAATCTGAATTACTGATTGAATTAGGGGCTCAAGGGAAGGATCAACTTGACATTATGCAGCTGCTTTACCTAATGGATGCGAAAATCGATTATAAATCTGAGATTGAACGGATGGACAGCCTGGAGCATAGCCTGGAAGACCAGCTCAAACTGATCAGGCTTAAGCAAAAGCTTGGTCTTACCTACTACAGCTTGGATAGCCTTTGGTCTAATCAGCAAGAAACCATGCTGGGAGGATTGTACTGGGAATCGAAAGATACCAGGGTCTATCGCAATTCTAATCTGCTTACTTTACTGGCACTGGAGGTTTTAAATGATACCATAGGTTATGAGGTAGAAAAACAAGCCATAGTAAACTATTTACTTGGAGAAAGAAAAGGTGGCTACTGGCGAAATACCTATGAATCATCCCGGATTCTTGAAACCGTACTGCCTATGATAGTGGATAAAAACGAGGATTACACCCAGGCATCTTTACAAATCTCCGGTGATCTCCAGATGCGAGTCGAACAGTTCCCGTACCTGGCTGCTTTGGATCTGTCCGACAGTTTACAGTTTATCAAAGAAGGTAGTGGTCCAATCTACCTTACCCTATACCAACAGTTTCACAATCAAGACCCTGAGCGGGTTGAGGGTGACTTCGTAGTAAACTCCTATTTTGACCCCGAAATAAAAAGTCTTAGAAAGGGAGAACAGGTTCAGCTTAATGTCGAGGTGATCAATGATAAGCATGCTGAGTTTGTGATGATCGAAATTCCAATCCCAGCAGGATGTGGTTATGCAGATAAACCCAAAGCTAGATGGCCTGAAACACATCGCGAATACTATAGAGACCGAGTAGCCATATTTTTTGAAAATCTAGATCCAGGAGATCATATGATAGAGGTACCTTTGATCCCTCGTTTCTCCGGCTCCTATACCCTTAATCCAGCCAGAGCAGAGCTAATGTATTTCCCGACCAAATACGGGCGTGATGCGCTTAAAAGAGTTAGCATCGAATAACTCAGCACCATGAAAGATGATACATTTACCTGGTAATCCAATTCAAACTGTTCCTTAATATGGTTTGGTAAGCTTGATGGCCATGTGCATCTTCATCATGACCCAGTGTATTACCCACTATGCGGGATTTGGGATGCTTGACCACCCAAACCACCGGAAATGTTTCTCCTGACTCCAGGCCCCTGCCAATAGCCAGCACCTCCACGGCGGTTCCCTGGGCATCTTTTTCCCAGCGATAGAGTTCATCAATAATGCGGAAGCGACTGGGTACTCCTTTCATAATGGGATGACCTGGTTTTACCACCTCTACCTCAAATTCCTGCAGTTTCTCGTGCGACCGGGATCCAC
>JANQPK010000047.1 GCA_028289505.1 Cyclobacteriaceae bacterium | reverse complement strand
AGTGCTGTTCCTGTGGTGGTCATTCCGTCAAGCCAAAAAATACCGTATAAAAGCACTTCCCTGGTGTTGGTTATATACCTTTATCCTCGGCTTAGCCGGCGGATTGCCCCTATTTCTCTATTTCAGGGAAAAGAGTCTCAATGCGATAACAGACGATCCAATACGGTCTTGATCAGTTGGTCAATTGCTGGTTTGTAATCCTTACTGTAGGTCTTGGTCACCCGATTGGCAATAATCGCACAGCAAGTACAGCATCGATGACCCAGCATTCTCCCTAAAAAGTAAAGTGCTGATGACTCCATTTCAAAATTGGTGATGTGCAGCCCTTCGAATTCAAATGATTGTAACAATTGATGTAGGCGTTGATTTTTTAGCTTTACCGTCAGTTCACGACCTTGTGGACCGTAAAAACCAGTAGCGGTAGCGGTTATTCCGGTATGCATGCCTGTTGTTAATCTGCTCAATAATTCACGATCTGCTTCTACAACGTAGGGAGTAGCCAGGTTGATATCCCAATTCAAGTGTTGATTTAACTTATTAGATATATATAACTCTTTTTCAGTATTTTTAATATCATAAAAATATATCAACCCATCAAAACCCAATGCATATTGAGATGCCACGAACGAATCGATTTGCAGACTTGGCTGTAACCCACCAGAGGTACCAATCCGAATTAAGTCCAAGCGACGCTTATGATCGTTTGGTAGCCTGGTATTGGGATCAATATTCACCGCCGCATCCAGCTCATTAATCACAATATCAATATTGTCAGTACCAATCCCGGTGCTCAATGCGGTAAACCGTTGCCCTTGGTAAACCCCAGTAACGGTTTTGAACTCCCTGTTCTGTGTTTCAAACTCAATGGAATGGAAGAACTGCGCCACCTGCTCTACCCTACCCGGATCCCCTACCAGTATTACTTGATCTGCAAGGTGTTCGTTCTTAAGCTGTAGATGGTATACGCTGCCATCCGGGTTTAAGATCAACTCCGATTCGGGAATTCTCCTATTTTGCATACTGAGATAGTTACAGTTTTCCTTTTAAAGTAAGGAATCCATGCAGATAATTGTAGATTATTAGTTGTTAATTACTAATTGTAAGAATGAGCATTCACATCGAAGCCAAACCTGGTGACATTGCTGAAACCGTATTGCTACCTGGAGATCCCCTGCGGGCTCAACACGTGGCAGAAACGCTATTTGAGGATGCCAGCTGCTACAACCGAGTACGTGGTATGCTGGGGTTCACCGGTACCTACCAGGGATCCAGGGTTTCGATTCAGGGAACAGGTATGGGCATCCCCTCAATTAGCATATATCTGTATGAGCTGATTCATGAATACGGAGTGAAAAACCTGATTAGGGTAGGAACCTGTGGCAGCATACAGCCGCACTTGGAACTGGGGCAAGTGATCCTGGCCATGGGAGCTTGTTCTGACTCCAATACTAATAATTTATATTTCAATAACTTGCAATATGCCCCTATCGCAGATTATGGTTTGCTAAGCGGTGCTTACCAAACAGCAAAATCTCTGGATACCGATTGCTTAGTCGGTAATATTTACAGTACTGACTTATTCTACCTGGAGGATAATAATCGGTATGATACGCTAGTATCTCATGGGGTTTTAGTGGTGGATATGGAGACCTCTGCCCTGTATACTATGGCTGCAAAACATGGCGTGCAGGCACTTTCCGTGCTAACCGTTAGTGACAATATCATTACCGGGGCAAAATCCACCAGCGAGGACCGACAGCAAAAATTTATGGAAATGATGAAGATTGCACTGGGTTCAGTGGTTTCTTAGTTTTTAGCTTAATTGTTAATTGTTAATTGTTAATTGCAAAGGGGTTCTACACTATCATCAAATAAAGCATCACCACCCCCACATAGATCAATCCTGCTGCAAAAATCGCCCAGGCGAAAACATCATTTTTTAGCAGTTTTAACCAAAGAATGGCGCCGGTAATCGCGAAAACAATCAGGCTGATCCCCACAATATCAAGTAATACGGCATAGACCTGGTATTGCCAAGGTCCCGAATACCCACGAATGCGATGAATTTCCGCCATAAAACCTGCGATGTTGGTTTTATAGGTAATGATCTCTACCTGATTATTTTGGACACTCAAAGTTACCTGGTGCTCTTTACTGGCCCTGGCGTATTCACGTATGATATCGCCTTCCGGGGATTCTCTTTCATTAGTCAGTTTCCCGGAAATACCATTTTCACTTAAGAAGTTGGCCCAATTTTCTTCAGAAACTTGATCACCGCTAACCTCAATTTGAACGACTTCTTCATCTCTTTCATAGGTATTGAACCATTCATAATGAATCATAAAATAGCTGCTTATCACAAACATTAGCAGCAATGCCACTATGGGAAATGAAGCGTATAGATGAATCTTTCTGACAATATTATAGGTGCTTGGTTTCATAGCTATTCAAATCAGCAACATCAGTAGTAAACTCAGCGCCAAAAAAGCCCCCAATACCACGCCCTCTTGGGTGCGATAACGGTATTTGTACCACAGCCAGATTCCCACAAACAACGAAATCAGCATGGTAAACAGGGCCAACCACTGATATATGGCCCAGGATCTCAATAACAATGGGGCATTGGGTATATGTCCATTGAGAAAATGTAAACTGTTCAATACCGCCAGGAATCCTTTCGGTGCCTCAGCCACCTGTACTACACCGGTTAACTGGTTAAAATCAACATGATAATTGCGTCCAGGATGAGTAATAGTGAAATGAAAGTCCTGGGCCTCATGCTTAAACAACCAAAAAGGAGTCCAACCCATTAAATCAAGCTTATCTCGGATTGCCTCAGCCAATTGTCGATCCTCCAATTCCTCACTATTGACCTTCACCACAGTTTCCCATCGATCACTTATGGTTGTTTTCTCCAATTCAAGATTGTGGTTCAACACTATAGAACTAAATCCAAAAGCGACTAAATAAAATAAGGTGAACAATCCACAATAAAGATGGATCTTAATTAGTAACGATTTTTTCATGTTATGTTGATATTTCTACAATATTCCACCAAATATTACAAGGTAGAATTTTTAGTGGTTTTTGTTTCCCGACCTAGAGAACTTTATATAATATTGCATACTTAATCATCTTGGATAATTTATAATTTGGTCATGAAAAACTTAGGTATTTTTTTATTACTAGCCGGTTTGGCTTTTGGGTGCGGTGATGATGACGATACGCCACCACCCCCTCCTCCAGTAACTGAGGACTTTACAGCTTACATAAATTCAGGTGGCGCAGCTGTAACAACAGGTGGAATCAACTGGACCGCTGATGCCAACAATGATGCTTCTGACACCTACCAGAGCACTGACCCAGCGCTTGAAATAGCAGGTACGGAAGACGACGAACTGTACAGAACGGAAGTTTTTGATTTAGATGTTTTCACTTACGATATTCCGGTACCTGGTGAAGCTACTCTGGATGTTAGTCTGCATTTTGCGGAGATTTTCCACGGAGTTGAGAATGGCAACGGCATTGGAGCCAGGGTATTTGATGTGGACGTTGAAGGTCAAGGATCATTGAGCAACTACGATATTTTTGAGGAAGCAGGTGCCGCGGCAACGGCGGTGATAGCATCTTTCGATGACATCTCAGTGCAAGATGGCAGTTTAACCATCACCTTTACCACTGTTGTAGATGCTGCTAAGGTAAATGCAGTGGAGGTAACCGGTACCTATATAGTGCCTTAAACAACCAACAAGTATAATTTCAAATCCCGCCAGGTTTGGCGGGATTTTTTTTTGGCCTTATCTTAAGGTTTTACCACTGAATATCTTTTACCATGCGTCTCCTGTTGCCCATCTTGCTTTTATCACAAATCATTGCCTGTCAACCATCAACTGATCAGGAACCAAATAGTGATACCACTACCCAACCCAACATCGTCTTTATCATGACCGACGATCATGCCAAAAACGCTATGAGTGTTTATGGCAGTAAGCTGATCGAAACCCCAAACCTGGACCGGATCGGAAAAGAGGGCATAGTTTTCAACCGTTCCTATGTCACCAACTCTATTTGTGGTCCCAGTAGGGCTGTGTTCCTCACCGGTAAATACAGTCACATCAACGGATTTAAAGACAACTCCGATCGTTTTGACGGATCGCAGGTGACCTATCCCAAAATTCTTCAAAAGAACAACTATTATACTGCTGTTGTGGGTAAGTGGCACCTAAAGAGTGTTCCTGAGGGCTTTGACTACTGGAATGTATTGATTGGCCAGGGTGACTACTATAATCCCACCATGGTAAACATGGGAGATACCCTGGATCATACCGGATACACTACCAGTGTCATAACCGATTTGGCTATCGAAGTGCTGGATCAAAAAATTCCTAGTGATAAACCATTCTGTTTAATGGTTCATCACAAGGCACCACATCGCAATTGGATGCCAGACAGTGTTCACCTGGCATTGGGAGAACAACGTTATCCCTTGCCAGATAACTTTTATGATAGCTACGAAAACCGTCCCGCTGCAGCTCAGCAAGATCAGGTTATATCGAGAATGTTCATGTCATCCGATATGAAGCTAGATCCGGCCAGAGTGCCCGTAGAAACCGAAACAGGTGGCTCTCAGGACAACTCCAACATCGCCCAGGGGTGGCAACGACTATATGATGGTCTCACTCCCAGCCAAAAAGCCTACTGGGATGCCTACTATATGCCCATAAGTGATGAATTTTTTGATGCCGATTTACAAGGAAATGACCTGGTAGAATGGAAGTATCAAAGGTACATCAACGATTACCTTAAGTGCATTATGAGCGTAGATGACAACGTAGGGCGGCTACTGGATTATCTGGAACAAGCAGGACAACTAGATAATACTTGGATTATTTATACCTCAGACCAAGGCTTTTACCTGGGTGAACACGGTTGGTACGACAAGCGATTCATGTATGAAGAGAGCTTTGGCATGCCACTGGTGATGCGATACCCTGAGCTAATCAAGCCGGGAACGGTCAACAATAATTTGGTACTAAATCTTGATTTTGCCCCAACGGTAATGGATCTGTTACAAATACCAACTGATCAACCCTGGCAGGGCCAGTCTATTTTGCCGCTGATGAAAGGGTCTCAGCATGAGATACATCCTGATGGCGTTTATTACCATTACTATGAATACCCTCATGGCTGGCACAAAGTGAAGCGGCACTATGGTATTAGTACCTCCAGGTACAAGCTTATTCATTTCTACCACGATATCGATCATTGGGAGCTTTATGATCTTCAGCAGGATCCACAAGAAATGAACAACCTCTATCTAACTGCAGATCCAGGTTTGATACAGGATCTTAAGGATAAACTTAAGAAATTACAGCAGGCCTATGGTGAGGACCCTGCAAATTTTCTCCCGAGCTAGTTATTTGGACATATCCAAACTCATGCCACCAAATATCCCGAATTCACCAGTCATTCTCAGCGATCTTGCTTCAAAATCTTGAACAGACCAGGTTGCATGGTAATTGCCTCCCTCGGGATCCTGGTCAATTATTTGAATTTTGGTATCATCTTCAATGAATTGATAGGTAAACTCACCAGTGGTCTCATCTGAAGCACTGTAATCGTTTCCAGTACAAGGTGGCTGATCACAATTATTAAACGACAAAGTAGAACCATCTCCAGGTATATCAGCACCAAATAGATTCATCTCATCAATCATCCAGGTTCCACTTATTCTTTCGTAGATATTGGCTGGCAATGGATCCTCCTCTTCTGAGCAACCCCACATCACCACCAAACTGGTGATGGCCATAATTCCCAACAATTTGCATACATACTTTTTCATGATTACAGCTTTACTATTTGTTTCTATCACAATAAGCAATACAAAAATGCGGGTTGTACTCAAAAATTCCCCGATCAACTAAGTCAGGAGATAAGCCTTGTAAGGTATCTCGGAAGTTTAAGTATTTGGTGCTGAGCACCATTGATCAAATTGATAAGAATAGTAGCAAAAACTAGCTTGCCAATCTGCAAACCCTTATATTATCCCAAACCGTACTCTCAAATCTTAGCATGAGCATCAAAGAAGTGGTTGAAAAGGTCAAGAAAGGTCAGGGACGTAGTGTCCAAAGCCTTTTTCGGGTTACCATGAGACAGCAAATCAACCACATCGCCATTGCCGATAATAAAGCCGGGATGATTATCAGCATTGACACCCTGATCATTGGACTGATTATGACCTTACTGGGTTCGGGAATAACGGTTAATGGCACAGAGTTTATGTCACGGGAGCAATTGGCTATTCCTTTTGGAATATTGTTGCTCATGTGTCTGATATCGGCGATTTTCTCAATATCTGCTACCAGACCAAAAATCATTAGGACGGTTTCCGACAAACCCAAAATCAAACAGAGCCGGCTTTTCTTCGGATACATCAACGAACAAACCCAAGAGGATTACTTAGAAGAAATGTCCGAAAT
>JANQPK010000036.1 GCA_028289505.1 Cyclobacteriaceae bacterium | reverse complement strand
ATACTTTGAATACCGCAAATGGATTTCTGGGTTCAATTTCCGATTTCTCAACCACCTCCAATATCTCCAGGTAGGTCTTCTCAAGATCATCTTCACGCTCGGTACCTTCAACCGAGTAATCCAGGATGGTGCCAATATTATATTGACTTAGTTCGAGTGATTTCTGGCGGCAGTCATAGATGGTCTCTCCCCCGCAAAACAATTCAAACACTGTTTTCTTGATGATTGGTTTCACTGGTAGTCCAGCACGAAGTGCTACTTTTAAGAAATTACTACCTAAATTTACCAGAGCTGTATTATTCATGACACGAAACAACCAATACATTTTTTTAAGCACTTTATCCGACTTAGAAGAGAAGGCTATTGAGGTGTCGTTAAAAGATATTGACTGCTTTACACTCATGATCCATCAAAGATAGAAAAACAACCATAATTGCAACTGTTATTAAATTATGTATCCACTGCCTGAAAACATTGAAATCACTGAAGAGATTGCTGGTGTTCTAAATGAATTCATTGGCAAGGGCCACCGAAAAATAGGGGTTCTAGTAGACAATAATACCCTCATACATTGCTACCCATTGATTGAACCGGTTTTACCCCCCCATTTTTTGATCCATATTGCTCCAGGTGAAAAGCATAAGGACCTTAGTACCTGTAATGGAATTTGGGAAGAAATGACTCACCACCAAATGGACCGTGATTCTCTGCTGATTAACTTGGGAGGAGGCGTGATTGGTGATATGGGTGGTTTTTGTGCCGCTACCTATAAGCGAGGGATTAGCTTTATCAATATCCCCACTACTTTACTGGCTCAGGTAGATGCGTCCATTGGTGGCAAGCTGGGCGTAGATTTTCAAGGTTTCAAGAACCATATTGGGGTCTTCCAGGAGCCGGAGCGGGTTTTTATATGCCCGGAATTTCTCAATACCTTACCTACCAAAGAATTGCGCTCAGGATTCGCGGAGGTGATTAAGCATGCATTGATCAAAGATGCCTCCCATTGGGAGAAGGTAGTGAAGAACCACTGGGACTTACAGCCCTGGTACCATCATATCGAGCACTCAGTTTACATTAAGAATCAAATAGTGCAAGAGGACCCCGGTGAGAGCGGGATTCGTAAACTTTTAAATTTTGGTCACACCGTAGGGCATGCCATAGAGCGGCATTATTTACATGAGCCAGATCCACTGCTGCACGGTGAAGCCATAGCTATAGGAATGATCTGCGAGGCACATATTTCGGCATTCAAACAAGGCTTCCCCAGCGATCAATTACAGATGATCTCCAACTATATTATTAGCAATTATGGGAAAGTAGATATTCCGTTGGAAGAACTAAATGCTATCACCAAAAATGTGTTACAGGACAAGAAAAATGTTGAAGGGCAGATTATGTGTACCCTGCTCACTAGTATAGGACAGGCCGTATATAATATACCGGTTACCCTTTCGGAAATAGAGCAGTCGCTGCAGTTCTACAGTTCACTGGGCGACTAGTTTTTCATAGACTCAGTGAGCTTTTGACCATACTTCTCAAACTCTGTCACCGCAGAATTTGCCAGGCCACGGATCTTTTCCGAATCGACACTTTCTTTGATATCATCCTTTAGCTCATTGGCTTTGTCGGATAATTTTCGCCGGGTATTCTTACCTTTTTCGGGTGCAAATAGAAACCCAGCGGCTAATCCTGCTGCCGCGCCTACCAAAAAGCTCAATAAGGTTTTCTCTGATCTACTCATAGTTAAGGTGTTTATCTTGTTATTTTGCCACACTTTTAAATACGTGATGGTTACCTTAATGTTATGTAATTTTAGCCCTTTATTTTCCTTTTTTGATGAGTAATCAATCAATCCGTTTCAGCGGTGAAACAACCTCGATCAAGCCGGTTACCATAGATCTTGCAGCGTCTAAAAGCATCAGCAACAGAGCGTTAATAATTGATGGACTTTGCTCTGGAAAATCTGAGCTGTACAATTTGGCTGAGGCCCGTGACACCAGGTTAATGATCAAGCTACTACAGGATGCCTCTACTACCATCGATGTGAAAGATGCCGGTACTACCATGAGGTTCCTGACCGGATACTTTGCCCTTACCAATCAACGTAAGGTGCTTACCGGAAGTGCACGCATGCAAGAACGGCCTATTGGTATCCTGGTGGAGGCATTAACTTCCATCGGTGCAAACATAGAGTATCTGTCTAAAACGGGATTCCCTCCTCTGGAAACTAAAGGTTTTGGTAATCAGAAAACCCAAACCATAAGCATTCGTGGTGATATCAGCAGCCAGTACATTTCTTCACTACTGATGATGGCACCAGTACTTCCTCACGGGCTGCAGGTAACGATACTGGGAAAAGTCATGAGCAGACCCTATATAGAAATGACCCTAGGACTGATGAATCGTTTTGGGGTTTCGTATCACTGGCAAGAAAATTTAATCACCATACCACCACAGCAGTATCAATCCACTGTAATGACGGTGGAGGCGGACTGGTCAGCAGCCAGCTATTGGTACAGTCTAGTGGCCTTATCAGAAGATGGAACGGTGACACTCAACGGCCTTCAAAAAGACTCATTTCAAGGTGACCGTCAAATTGCTGAAATCATGAAACCACTGGGGGTAGAAACCGATTTCAATCAACATGGAATCACTATCTCAAAAGTAAACATGAGTACGGATTATTTAAACTGGGACTTCAGCAGTTGTCCCGACCTGGGCCAAACCGTGATGGCTACCTGTGCTGCCCTCGGTGTGAGACTCAAAGCCACGGGACTGGAAAGCTTACGTATAAAAGAAACAGACCGGATAAGTGCCATGCAAACTGAGTTGGCCAAGCTGGGAGTTGAATTGGAAGAAAGAATGGGATTATGGGAGTTACAGCGCACTGGTCCATCTGACTCGACACCTATATCATTTAGCTCATACGATGATCACCGGATGGCCATGGCATTGGCTCCTATTGCCTTAAAAAGACCCATCACCATTGAAGACCCCGAAGTGGTTCAGAAAAGCTATCCTGGATTCTGGAAGGATTTGGCACTGGCTGGATTGAAGGGAATAATTGATTAATGATTAATAGATTTGTGTTTTTTGATTTGAAAGCACAGCTTAGCATCAAGACAACCCTATGTATGCTCTTGCTGTATGCTCTTGCCTGCCCGCCTGTAGGCGGGCTGTCACTTCAAATAGCTAAAATCATGGCCATTTTTCAACTGCATTACAAACTCCAGCATTAACTTGATCACATTCTCAATATCATCCTGATGCGTAGTTTCCACTGTGGTATGCATGTATTTTAATGGCAGTGAAATCAATGCAGAAGGCACACCTTCATTGCTGTATGCGAAGGCATCGGTATCGGTTCCGGTTGATCTGCTGGCAGCTGCCCTTTGAAAGGGTATCTTCTTTTTCTCAGCTACCTCAATAAGCATCTTCAGCACATTGTTATGCACTGCCGGACCATAGGTGAGCACCGGTCCTTCCCCACATTTTTGGTAGCCACTCTTCTTTTTGTCGTACATGGGAGTGGTGGTATCATGGGTGACATCAGTGATAATGGCCAAATCCGGTTTGATCCGGTGGGCAATCATTTGTGCACCCCTGAGACCAATTTCCTCCTGTACTGCGTTGACCACATACAATCCAAATGGCAACTTTTTTTTCTTCTCTTTCAACCTCCTGGCCACTTGGGCAATCATGAAACCACCTATTCTGTTATCAAGCGCTCGGGCGGTATACCACTTCTTGTTCAGTACCATGAACTCATCTTCAAAGGTTATCACGCTACCAACATGAACTCCCAAAGCCAGTACCTCATCGCGAGACTGGCAGCCCACATCGATAAAGATATTCTTAAGGCTTGGGGTCTCCTCTTTGTTAGGGGTCCGTACGTGAATTGCGGGCCAACCAAACACTCCTTTAACTATACCTTTATCGGTATGAATATTAACCCTCATGGAAGGAGCGATCTGATGATCTGAACCGCCATTGCGTCGCACATAGATATAGCCGTCTGAAGTAATATAATTGACAAACCAAGATATCTCGTCGGCATGTGCCTCGATAACCACCTTGTATTTAGCATCGGGGTTTACCACCCCTACCGCTGTTCCATAGGTATCAGTGAAGTAGGTATCGGTATAATCCTTTATATAATCCAGCCATATTTGTTGTCCGGAAGCCTCAAAACCCGTAGGAGAAGCGTTGTTCAGATATTTTTCTAAAAAAGATTTACTTTTTCTATCCATATTGTTTCAAATTACTATAGTGGGATATTCCCATGCTTTTTCCTGGGAATCTTATCCACCTTATTTTTTAACATTTTAAATGCAGTAATCAGTTTGGACCTGGTATCTCTTGGTTGGATAACCTCATCGATAAAACCACGGTGAGCGGCACGATAGGGGTTGGCAAATTTTGCTGTATAATCGTCTACCTTAGCTGCTAGAGCCGCCTCTGGATCTTTAGCCGCCGCTATTTCTCTTTTGAATATAATTTCGGCTGCTCCCTTGGCCCCCATTACCGCAATTTCTGCAGTAGGCCAGGCATAGTTCATATCAGCCCCTATATGTTTGGAGTTCATCACATCGTAGGCACCCCCATAAGCCTTTCGGGTAATAACTGTAACTCGAGGTACTGTAGCTTCACAAAAAGCATAGAGTAACTTTGCCCCATGGGTAATGATGCCGTTCCATTCCTGGTCTGTACCTGGTAGAAAGCCTGGAACATCTTCAAAAACCAACAGCGGAATGTTAAATGAATCACAAAAGCGAACGAACCTTGCTGCCTTGGTGCTTGCATTTATATCCAAAACCCCAGCTAAAGATGCTGGTTGATTGCCCACAATACCGATACTCCGACCTGCTAATAGGGCAAAGCCAACCACGATGTTCTCAGCAAAATGTTGATGTACTTCGAGAAAAGAGCTATCATCCACTACCCCGAAGATCACATCACGCATGTCATATGGTTGATTGGGATTTTCTGGAATTAAGTCGTCCAAAACAGCTCTTGATTCATCGCCAGTGGTGGAATACTGGTAATAAGGGGCCTGCTCTTCACAATTAGCGGGCATGTAAGTCAACAGCTGTTTAATGTTCTTTATACATTCAATTTCGTTAATACAAGAAAACTGGGTAACACCACTTTTTGTACTATGGGTAGAGGCACCACCCAACTCTTCAGAGGTTACCTCTTCATGTGTGACCGTTTTCACCACGTTGGGACCTGTTACAAACATGTAAGATGTTTGCTCTACCATGAGTACGAAATCGGTAATTGCCGGGGAGTATACCGCACCTCCAGCACAAGGTCCCATAATCGCAGAAATCTGGGGGATCACCCCTGAAGCAAGCGTATTTCGATAAAAGATATCGGCATATCCACCTAGTGAGACCACACCTTCCTGTATCCGGGCACCTCCTGAATCATTTAGCCCGATAACCGGAGCACCATTTTTAATCGCCAGATCCATTATCTTCACGATCTTTTCCGCGTGTGTTTCAGACAAGGATCCCCCAAAAACGGTAAAGTCCTGTGAAAACACATAAACTAAACGTCCATTGATGCTACCATAACCTGTTACCACGCCATCTCCCAAATAGTGCTGGTTCTCCAGACCAAAATCCTTGCACCGGTGGGTAACAAATTTCCCAATTTCCTGAAAACTCCCTTCATCTAATAACAAATGAAGACGCTCCCTGGCAGTCAGTTTACCTTTTTTATGTTGTATTTCAATTCTAGGCTCACCTCCACCCAGTAAGGCCTCTTGATTCTTGCGCTCCAGCAAGGCGTACTTCTCTTGGTTTCCAGGCGCAGTATATACTCCCTTGTCGCTTTTGGGTTTGGTCATATTGGTGGGTCCAGTAGGCTCAAATATATGTAAAATGCAGGATTTAATTTCGCCCAAGATCTTTTTCAAGGGATAAATATTATATTCGCCAAATTCAAAATGTCCATGACTCGAGTCGCAATTATCGACCTGGGAACGAATACATTCCACCTACTAATTGCGGATGTTAGTTCCGATGGGGTTCAGGTACTACACAAGGAAAAGAAAAGTGTCAAAATCGGCGAAAATGGTATCAGCCAGGGGATCATCGCCGAACCCGCTATGGGTCGGGCAATTATTGCGCTTCAGGGGTTTAAACAGCAAATTGATGCCATGGAGGTGGCTTTTACTCATGCCACTGCTACCAGTGCTTTTAGGAATGCTGAAAACGGCCAGGAAACTGCAGATAGAATTTACAGGCTCACCGGTATAAAAATCAATATAATTGATGGCGAACAAGAAGCCCAATTGATTTATCAGGGGGTGAGACAGGCTCTCAATGTCGCTGCTTCTGACGGCTTGATTATGGATATTGGGGGTGGTAGCGTAGAGTTCATTTTGGTTAAGGATGAAGAAATCCAGTGGTTGCATAGTTTCGAGATTGGAGCACAGAGATTGATGGATATGTTTCACCATCAGGATCCTATTTCACCTGAAGAAATAGAAAAGCTGGAGACCTTCTTGGATCAGCAACTTACTGAGCTGATGGCCGCCTGCCGTGAGTATGAACCAACATTATTAATTGGTGCTTCTGGCACTTTTGACACCTTAAGTCAGATCCATTGTAAATCTCGTGGTATTGATCCCAGCGATCAGGCAGTTCAACCACTCAGTGTGGAAGGATTTAATGAGATCTACCAGTTGATTTTGCATCAAAACCGACTCCAGCGAATGGCGATTCCCGGAATGGTAGAAATGCGGGTTGATATGATCGTAGTAGCCAGTTGCTTGATTAACTATGTCCTGCGGAACTTTAATATTGGATCAATTTCAGTTTCTTCTTTTGCTTTAAAGGAAGGGGTATTACATGAAATTTCACAAGACATTATCAATCAGGGGAATTGAATCCCAGGTTTATGGTCATCTCAATAGGAATCCTTTGGAAAACGGGTCCTGTGGGTCAAAGTAGATTTCATTCCTTCCGGTGACATACGCCATCCCCTGTACCTCTGGTATTACCGCTTGAATGTTGTGATAATCCACAACCTGCACCACCTTGCCCTTAAACACACTTCCTATTATACTTTCAAATTTCATCTCCTCACCTGGCTTCAGCTGATTGCGCTGGTAATGAATAGCCAAACGGGCTGATACTCCTGAGCCAGTGGGACATCGGTCCACTTCTCCATCTGCGAATACACATACATTACGGCTGTCCACCGTTTCTGAGACCGGCCCTCCTATAAAGATCACGCCATAAAGAAAACTCAACTCTTGATGTAGGGGATGATGAATCTGAAGTCCACTATCAATTATAGCCTGTTTGATTTTCTTACCGGTATCAATAAATACCTGGTAATTTTCGGGAGTACATGGTATTTTCAAAGCTTCAGCATCTACGAAGGCGTAAAAAGCCCCACCATAGGCCAGATCAAACTTAACCTTACCAAGTTCAGGAATTTCGATCCATTCATCTAAAGTAACCACGAATGATGGCACATTGTGGAATCTCACATTTTCGACTCTCCCCTGTTCAAGGTTCACATACGCCTTAATCACCCCACAGGGTGCCTCAATCCGGATTTCAGTTTCAGGATCAGAAATTGGCACCCATTCTAACTCAACCGCTAGCTTGGCTAAAGCAATGGTAGCATGACCGCACATGGTGCTGTACCCTTCATTGTGCATAAATACCACTCCAAAATCAGCAACCTTACTGGGCGTTACCAATACACCGTACATATCCGCATGACCTCTCGGCTCAAGGATTATCCCGGTTCTGAGGTGGTCATAGTGTTGCATTATGTAACTCCTATACTCCAGCACCGAGGTTCCATCAACCTGGGGAAAGCCATCCAGTATCACCCTTAATGGCTCTCCACCGGTGTGCATTTCTATGGTTCTGACAGCCGTCCAGTTTTCGGGGATCTCAAAAGATGTTGATCGGTTATTCATACCCTGGCTAGGTCTTTTGCATGATTAGTTTAGCGGCTACCAGATCCTCAAGAGCGTGACCTACGGATTTAAACAAGGTGATTTCATGGGGTGAGTTTCTTCCTTTTACCTGCTGGCGACAAAGTTGGAAAAGATCACCTCTAATATCATCATGGGAAATAGCACCGGTAGCCAAGGGAATGGCCAGATCTCCCGATTCAACCGGGGCTGTTTGATTTATATCCACATAAATTGCGGACCGACGTACTACCTCATCATCTGCCTCGCGCATATCAGGCTTAAAGGATCCAACCAGATCTAGGTGTTGGCCAGGCCTTAGCCATTTACCAAATATTAATGGATCACTGCTTAAGGTTGCGACACTGATGATATCCGCCTGGGTCACCGCATGCTTAAGATCAATTTCTACCCTAACCTTTGCTACCCTTTCACTGAATTCTTGTGCCATGACTTCAGCTTTCTGGCTATTTCGTCCAAAAACCACTAGTTCATCAATGGGACTATTGGATAAATGTGCCTCAATCAGATAAGGGGCCAGTGATCCAGTACCCACCATCAATAAAGTGTGAGCATCCGGATTTGCCAAATAACTCGCGGCTAATGCTGAAGCGGCGGCGGTACGCCAGTTGGTAATGGCCTTAGCATCAAAAGTTGCTACAGGCTGGCCGGTAATTGAATCGAATAGATAGTAAATGCCCTGAATGGTGGGAATTCCCTGGGTTTGATTGCCAGGAGCTACGTTGACCAACTTTACCCCGGAAACATCACTTTCTTTCACTGCAGGCATCAATAATAGGGTATTTTCTATGCCATCTTGATGATTACGGTAGTCAATATGCATTCTTTGAGGGACCAAAAATTCGTCGGTAAATCCCACTCTCAATGCCTCAATCAAACTAGGGAAATCTAGAATTTGACTAATATCAGCGTCAGTGTAAAACTTCATTTGGCGGTATTGTAACTACTTTGTGAATAATGTATATTCTGCGGTCCACTCCATAGCGTCTCCGGGTGGGACTGATATCCATATGAAATTTTCCGGACACAAGGTAGTTTCGCAAGCCCAGAAACACATCCGATAGATAGGTTGGTCAACGGCAAGCTTTACCCCAGCCCCTGATTTATTATTAATTACAGTGACCTGGTGGTCTGATATCTTATTGGTGTAACCAGTAAGGGTCAAGAATAAATTGGTATTGATAAACTCCTGTTCAAAGTAGAGTTCGTTGGACTTAATTCCCATCAGGCCCTTAAGCTCATCTTCGGTGGCAATATTGTAGGGATAGCTGATGGTAAAAGCAGGTCCACTGGTTTCACCATCAATCATGAAAAAATTATGATTGAACTGATCCGTTTCGATAGAATTCTCACCTTTATTGACCAACTGATGCCCGATGGTAAAGCCCTGCTCCTTTAATTGAATGGTTTTTTTGTATTCATACGCATAGCCGAAATCACTATTGATCTGGTGCGTGAAGGCGATCCAGTCTTCACCCTGATCCACCGTCCAGTGTCCATGATCTAGTATTTTGAAAGTCTTGGTCCATTCGTATTCTTCAGCTTCTTTCTCCAGTATACCCACTCCAATCCGGATAAATGGACCACCTACAGCTGCTTGCTCAAACCCCAGACCCGGTTTTATGAATCCCTCTACCGGTCCGGTTAAATCCTCATGTACAAATGGATCATGGGTATCTTTCCAATAACCAAAATACTCATGCCCCTCGTAAGCCACACTGCTGATAACTCCAGACCAGTCAAAGCGAGTACCTCGATAAAGACCATTCTCAGGATCTGGCAAATACAGTTTCATATTTACCGTTTGATTGGATATTGTGGTGTTGGGATAGCGATCCAGATTCAAATTATCTTCCAGGATCTCAGTAGCAGCAACTGGATTTTCAGAAATGCGATCACCTTCTTTACCACCAGAGCAGCATACTGAAATCAGAATAATTAGTACTATCGTGGGTAGTGTGGTTTTCATAGTATCACATATTACTCATTGAAAGGCAAAATAAAAATTCATTACAAAAACAAACTACACTGAAGCAGCCTGTAGATGCTGGTCAAGTCTTTCAAAAACCGAGCCCCAACCATTATAAAACCCCATTTCTTCCTGCTGCTTGCAATAGGCTTCACTTGGATGCACGCAGTTAAATATAAAATCTGTCTTGTCACCGTTCTTCTCAAAAAAAGCTTGTATCTCAACACCTTCGGTCATCGGCTTAAAGTTAGCAGAGGAAATGATCTTGAACGGCTCAACAATTTCTATATAAGTCCCATCTGCAAGAAACTCCTGTCCACCAGGCATAGTCATGGCATATTTCCAATGACCACCAACTTGAAAATGGTGTTCAATTATTCTGGTTTCCATGCCTTTAGCACCCCACCATTGGGCGATATGCTCCGGTTGTGTCCAGGCCTCCCATACCAGTTCGATGGGGGCATCAAAGGTTCTTTTAATGCTTAAAGTACGCTTTTGGATTTCATTATGGTCGGTCATCGTTATTTGGTTTTAGTTCTTTTTCGGATTTTAGTTTGGAAAGGTACCGATCGAAGGAGTCCACCCTATCTTCCCACAGGGAACGATACTGCTCGATCCAGAGAAAAGCCGGTATCAGCTTCCCTGGTTGAATTTGACAATACCGTTCTCTACCTATCCGATTGATGTTGATTATACCACACTCTTGCAGCACCTTTAAATGTTTAGAAACCGCAGGCCGGCTGATATCAAACTTTTCTGCAATTGAATTGACCGGTAATGAATCTGCAGCCAGTAGTTCGATTATGTCCCGCCTAACAGGATCTGCAATAGCTTGAAAAACATCCCTCCTCATAAATAGGTAACCAATTGGTTACAAATATACATGTAACTAATTGGTTACGCAAAAGTTTTATCTGTTTAATTTGAAAAGTAAGGATTTCTTTACCGTAGGCCACTCTCCCCTTATAATTGAATAAACCACAGTATCCCTAAAACTACCATCTGCCTCTATTCGATGATTCCTCAAAACCCCATCCATCTTAGCCCCTAATCGTAGAATGGCATTTCGTGACCTATGATTATGCCAATGCGTCCTAAACTCCACGGCTATACAATCCAGGTTTTCGAAAGCAAAACGCAGTAGTAGAAATTTACACTCGGTGTTGATAGCGGTTCTTTGAAAGGCTTTGGCATACCAGGTATTCCCTATTTCCAATCTGTGATGCTGGTGGTCTATGTTCAAGTATCTGGTAGACCCAACAATTTTATTTGAGGCTTTTTCTAATACCGTGAAAGGCAATGAAGTGCTTCTGGATTTTTCAGCCAGCGCTACTTCCAGATAGGAATCTATACTGTCGGGCGATGGAACTGAAGTGTACCACAGATCCCATAGTTTGCCATCAGTGGCAGCGCTAAGGAGATCGTCTCGATGCGAAAGCTGCAAGGGTTGCAACACCACATTGGCCCCAATCAGTTGTATATGTTCTAATTCGTTTAGCATTGGTAGTGATAACTAATTTTCACTATTTTCAAGTCCTTGAAAATTTACGCAAAATTTAATATCCGGGTAAAATTACCATGATTTATTCTCACCATGCACTAACTCAATTTGCTGTAGATATATTTCTCAAGCTGGGCTGCCCACTGGAACAAGCTCAAACCGGAGCTGAGGTACTGATCGATGCAGACCTAAAAGGTATTGATTCTCATGGTGTTGCTCGATTACCTGGCTATGTCCGGTTATGGAAGAAAGGCAGACTTAATACAGTACCTGAGATCAAAGTTGTTCATCAAACGCCAAGCACTGCGGTAATGGATGGTGACAGTGGTCTTGGGCTTGTAGTGGGCCCTGCCGCCATGAAGTTAGCCATAGAGAAGGCAAATACAGTAGGTACAGGCTGGGTTTCCGTTCGCAATTCAAATCACTTTGGTATTGCGGGTTATCA
>JANQPK010000293.1 GCA_028289505.1 Cyclobacteriaceae bacterium | reverse complement strand
GGGGTCTTGCAAACCGGCCCTACTCCGGCGTACTGCATCGGAAAGTGCCCCAATTGCCTCATCCTGTCCGGCTACTCTCTTGCGTAATTCTTCCTCAAGGTGTAGCAATTTTTCACGATCACCCTGTAACATTTTGGATACCGGAACACCAGTCCATTTTGCTACTACCTCGGCTATATCCTCCGCCCCTACTTCTTCCTGTAGTAGTGAACCTGCCGCATGAAGGTCAGCCAATTGGTGTTGCAGTTTTTCCAGGTTTTCTTCACTCTCCTTAATTTTTCCGTATCTCAGTTCAGCTACCAAACCATAATCTCCAGACCTTTCAGCCTGCTCTGCTTCCAATCGGTATTGTTCGATATTTTCCTTTTCCTGTTGAACAGACTGAATTATGGACTTCTCGTTTTCCCACTTTGCCTTCAGGGTATTTCGTTTGTCTGTAAGATCTGCGATTTCCTTGGAGAGCTGACTTTCTTTTTCTTTATCCTTTTCCCTGCGGATCGCTTCCCTTTCAATCTCTAACTGCATAATCCTTCTTTGCAGTTCGTCTAGCTCTTCTGGCAAAGAGTCTATTTCTATTCGCAACTTTGAGGCGGCTTCATCCATCAGGTCAATAGCCTTATCTGGTAGGTATCGATCTGATATATATCGATGTGAAAGCTCCACAGATTTTATCACCGCGTCGTCTTTAATTCTCACACCATGATGGAGCTCATATTTATCCTTTATTCCCCTTAGGATACTAATAGAGTCTGTTATCGATGGCTCATCTACCACAACTGTCTGAAACCTGCGCTCTAATGCTTTGTCTTTTTCGATATATTTTTGATACTCTTTCAAAGTGGTAGCACCAATTGCATGTAGCTCTCCTCTGGCCAAAGCTGGCTTCAACAGGTTTGCAGCATCCATGGCACTTTCTCCTCCGGAACCCGCACCGATTAGAGTATGGATCTCGTCGATGAAAAGTATAATCTCCCCGTCCGAATCCGTAACCTCTTTGATTACAGCCTTAAGACGTTCTTCAAACTCACCTTTATACTTTGCTCCAGCTACCAATAATCCCATATCAAGACTGATCAGAGTCTTGGTCTTCAGGTTTTCCGGAACGTCGCCATCGACGATTCGTTGCGCCATTCCCTCCACTATAGCTGTCTTACCAACTCCGGGTTCTCCCAATAACATGGGATTATTCTTGGTTCTCCTGGATAAAATTTGCAACACACGTCTAATCTCCTCGTCTCGCCCAATTACGGGATCAATCTTACCCTGCTTGGCAAGTTCATTCAGGTTCATGCTATAGCGTTGCAAAGACTGATATTTTCCCTCTGCATTCTGATCACTCACTCGGCTACCTCCACGTAGTTCTTCCACCGCTTTGATCAGGTCCTTACTGGAGTAACCGGCGTCCTTCATTAACTGGCTCACTTTGTCTTTTCCGGCAAGCATCCCCAGCAATAAATGCTCAATGGCTACATACTCATCCTTAAATTCCTTGAGATATGTTGCAGCCTTGGTTAAGGCAGTATGCGCGTCATTGGATAGATAAGGTTGCTGGCCGGAAATCTTTGGGTATGACTGCAAGATCTCATCCAGCTTGCTATTCAACAATGCAGAATTGATGTTGAGTTTTTTATTGAGAAAAGAAATCACATTCTCATCGGTTCCCAGGATGGCCTTCAGAAGGTGACCTGTTTCAATAGCTTGTTGTTGGTTACCCAAGGCTATTTCAGTAGCTTTCTGAATGGCTTCTTGCGATTTTATAGTGTAGTTGTTCAAATTCATTTCTTTGTCTTTCGTGCTAGTTGTTCCTGTACATACCTTATTATCAAATTGTAATCCACAACCAAATCCAAGCTGAAGTGCTGCTAAAATGTCATTAAATAGGAGGATTTTATCCCAAAACAAGCCAATTTGTCCGTTTTTATGAAGCCTTTGAAACCCAGTTTATGGTATCTTGCTAACGGACGTTATCTCTTAAATTCAAGTTAAATATGAATGCATCATCCCGGCGAAACTTCCTGAAAAACGGGACAATGGTCCTGGCTGCTGGTACCAGTGGGTTAGCAACAGCTTGTCAAGAAACCATGAAGGAGCCCATTCAGACACCTTATATAAATTTCAACAACACCTATCAATGGAAGGTAACCACCACCTGGCCCCCAAATTTTCCGGTACTAGGAGAAGCTTGCAATCATTTAGCGCAGTGGATTGATCAGATGTCGGGCGGGAGATTAAAAATTAAGGTGTATGGTGGTGGTGAACTAATACCTCCATTAGAAAGTTTTGAAGCTGTCAGTAACGGAGCGGTAGAAATGGGTCATGGGGGTGCTTACTATTGGGCTGGTAAAACTCCTGCCACTCAGTTCTTCTCAACTGTTCCTTTCGGTATGAATGTGAATCAATTTAATGCCTGGATTATTGGAGGAGGAGGAAAAGCCTTATGGGAAGATTTGTACGCACGATTTGATCTTATGCCAATGCTGGCAGGTAATACCGGTGTTCAGATGGGAGGTTGGTTTAATCGGGAAATCAATTCAATAGACGATTTAAAGGGATTGAAAATGCGTATGCCAGGGCTTGGCGGCAAGGTACTTGACAAAGCGGGTGGTACCGCTTTACTAGTCGCAGGTGGCGAAATCTATACCAATTTGGAAAGAGGCGTGATTGATGCCACCGAGTGGATTGGACCCTACCATGATTACTTAATGGGATTTCATCAAATAGCAAAATACTACTATTATCCTGGTTGGCATGAGCCAGGCGCTGGCTTAGAATTAATCGTAAACAAATCAAAGTTTGAGGCCTTACCCAGCGACCTACAAGAGATAGTGCGTACAGCTGCCCACCGCAGTAACCTCTGGATTATGGCCGAATTCAACAGCAAAAATATGGTTTACTTGGATAAGATCATGAATGAGGGTGAGGTGAGTTTGAAAGCTTTTCCCAATGAAGTACTCAACAAACTCCGGGAGTATACCGATGAAGTTCTTCAGGAACTGGTAGAGCAGAATCAGGATTGTCGCAAAATATACCAGTCCTTTGACGAATTCCGCAAGGGGATGTCTTTGTGGTCTACATTAAGCGAAAAGAACTACTATCAGAATTTGATGTACAGCTAATTACTGATCCGTTCAGGAAACCATTGAATTATCTCCGGAAATAAAACCACCAGTATTAAGAAGACCATTTGCATCAGCACAAAAGGCATTATGCCCTTATACAAATGCATAGTAGTAACCTGAGGTGGAGCTACCCCTTTCAGGTAAAATAAAGAAAATCCAAAGGGAGGCGTTAAGAAGGATGTTTGCAAGTTCAGGGCAATCAATATCCCCACCCAAATAAGATCAATTCCCAGAGCTGAAAAAATTGGCGCCACTACTGGAACAATAATAAAAATGATCTCAATGAAATCGATAAAAAATCCTGCGATGAACACAGCAATCATGACCAGTAGTAAGAACGAGGTAGGTGATAATTGGGCGTTCTCAATGAGACTGATCAGATAGGTGTCTCCTTCTAGCCCTCTGAAAACTAGTGAAAAAGCGGTGGCTCCAATCAGTATCATAAATACCATACTGGTTAAATGAGTGGTTTCTTTGGCTACACCCTTTAGAATATCAAGATTGAATCTGCCTTGTGTCATGGTCAATAGCGTAGCTCCTCCCGCGCCCACCGCAGCCGCCTCGGTCGGTGAAGCAATTCCAGCAAATATAGATCCCAATACCGCCAGGATTAGGAGAAAGGGTAATAGGAACGCCTTTATCACTTTGCCCACCATACCCTGCTGCCTGAATTCAGCGATCTCTTCATCCGGCATACTGGGCACCGATGCCGGTTTTACCAAACTTACCGCCACCACGTAAAGTGCATAAAGTAATACCA
>JANQPK010000017.1 GCA_028289505.1 Cyclobacteriaceae bacterium | reverse complement strand
CAGTCACCCTGCCTCACCACACTAAAGGCCCCAACACCGGGACCTGTTGGGCCCCAAACATTAGGAAAATGCCAGAATAGCGCTCTATCATTTCTAGTTGTTGATTCACCCTTCAGTAAGGGGACAAAACTTTTGCCGTCTATGGTTTGAACGGCTTGATATTCATTTATGCCAGCCATTTCCAAAATGGTAGGGAAAAAGTCCTCAATAATAAGATACTGATTGTTTTGAGTTCCTGGTGGCACCACACCAGGCCATTTCACAATCATCGGTTCCCGGATTCCTCCTTCATGGCTGGATCCTTTACCGCTGGATAAGGGTTTGTTATGGGTATGTGGTTCTCCACCTCTGGCAATAGCGCTAAGCCCTCCGTTGTCAGACATGAACAGGATCACCGTATTTTTTGATTGGTTGGTGGACTCCAAATAATCCAGCACCCTTCCCACGCTATGATCCATGGTTTCGACCATAGTCGAATACCTCGCTTCAATGGAGTCCAAACCCTGCTCCAAATACGGTTGTAAATACTCTTTATTGGCCATAATGGGACCATGCACCGCGTAGTATGACATGTATAGGAAAAATGGCCCGTCGGTTCGATCCAATTCAGACAAAGCCTCGTTGGTTAGCGCTTCAGTGAGGTAAATGTCTTTCCCGTGATATTTATCAAGGCCTGGAACAGGCCATGGGGAATCCTTGAATTTTTCAGTATTCCCAAAGTTATCCTCTCCGTAATAACTCTGCGGAGCCCCGGCTGCATGACCAGCTATATTGGTTGTGAATCCGAGATTCAAGGGATTGGCACCAGGAGTGTCAATAGCTCCCAGATGTGCTTTCCCTACATGTATGGTATGGTACCCATGCTGACTAAGAATTTCTGCCAGGGGGGTAGCATATACCGCATTGCTGACGGTTGAGTCCGGAGTTATCCCATTTACATTCCAGAAAGGTATTTCAAAGGTTTCGTGAGCTGCTTCTTTTGGCTTTAACTCGTCACGACGAAGTGTCCAATTAGTAACCCGGTGGCGTGCTGCATTCATACCAGTCATCAGACTAACCCTGGTGGGAGAGCAAACAGGAGTAGCATAGGCTTGTGTAAATTTCATGCCTTCAGCCACCAGTCTTTCCATATTCGGGGTTTTGTATCGTCTGTTGAACGGTGTTACTTGGTCCCAGAAAGGTACAGAGGTATCCTGCCACCCCATGTCATCCACCAAGAACATAATAATATTGGGAGGCTCTGGTTGAGTGATTTGTTCAGGTTGTCCGCATGCCCAGAATAAAATCAGGCCCAAGAAAATAAAATAGTGCTTCATCTGATTAGCTGATATGGTGCTGAGCGTGAAAGTAAATAAACCCGGTTATAAATTCATAATCTCACGGTTGCCTTTGTCAAGAGAAAAGCTATTAACTTGATTGCATGAACCGAATTGATCGTCTAACGGCGATACTGATACAGCTGCAGAGCAAGAAGGTAGTTAAAGCCCAGGAAATTGCCAAGCGGTTTGACATCAGCCTAAGAACAGTATACCGGGATTTGAAGGCACTGGAGCAGGCAGGGGTCCCTCTGGGTGCTGAAGCAGGCCTGGGATATTTTATTTTGGAGGGGTACAATTTACCGCCAGTTAAATTCTCAAAGGAAGAAGCTGGAGCGCTGTTAATGGCAGCAAAACTAGCGGAACAGCAATCGGATAAGTCCATTAAAAAGAATCTGGAAAATGCCCTGTATAAAATCAGGTCCGCTCTGAAAATGGAGGAACGTGACTACCTTGAAAGTATTGAAGACAATATTGAAGTAATCTCCCTACCGAATCCTACTTCTGAGACACATTTTCCCGATCATTTTCTAACCGATTTGCAAATAGCATTGTCACAAAACCGGGTGGTAAATTTTGATTATTATTCAGGATATAACCAGTCCCAAAGCAATAGGGATGTTGAACCACTTAGCTTATGTTATTACAGCAGGCACTGGCATCTTATTGGGTATTGCCGTTTAAGAGAAGCACTAAGAGATTTCCGGTCAGACCGTATCGTGAAGCTCCACCTCAAAGAGCAAGTATTTGATGTCTCCCGCCATCAATACAGCAGTTATCTTGATTTGTTGGTGCGGGGTTCTGACTTACAGGAAGTGACCATAAAAGTCACTGCTGAATTGTCGAGGTATATATCCGAACAGAAATATCTTATGGGATTCATTAACAGTCAGTGGTTAGACGGAGGTGAACTTATGAAGTTCATGTCTGGAGATTTGCAAAGTTTTGCGCATTGGTTGCTTCAGTTCAGTGATCAGGTTAGTGTGGTTGCTCCAGACAGCCTCAAACAAAGGGTCGTATCACTTATCGAAAAAGCCTATCGACATTACAGGTAAAAAAAGTTTCTATTACCCGTTTTCCTGTTGACATAGGGTTGTCACTAGCTCCTCTTTACTTTGTTCATTAGATATTCTTTTTAAAACTAAAAACGCTATTTCAATGAACAAACTAGATCTTAGAAAATCCGACAAGAGCTATTATCACGCAGGTCTCAAGCCGAAACTGGTAGATGTAAAACCTTACCATTACCTTATGATTGACGGGGTTTCAGCTCCTGAAGATCCGTTATTCGGGAGTTCCATGGAAGCATTATACGCTGTTGCTTTTGGTATAAAGTTCTATTGCAAATCTCAAGATCGGGATTTTGTAGTTCCCAAAATAGAAGCCCAATGGTGGGTGTCTGGAGATCTTCCTTTTGAACAGGCTCCTCGAGAGCAGTGGCACTGGAACCTGGTCATTCCAATGCCAGATTTCGTTACTGAACAGATTTTTGAACAAATCAAGTCAGCAACTCAGACCAAGAAGCAGCTGGACCTGATCTCGAAAGTGCAATTGGAACCACTTAATGAAGGTAAATCTGCTCAAATCTTACACCTTGGAAGTTATGATGAGGAAGCGGCTACTATAGAAAGGTTGTTTTCATTTATTACCTCCGAGGGGATGCAAATCAGTGGCAATCATCATGAGATCTACCTTTCTGATCCCAGAAGGACTCCTGAGGAAAAGCTGAAAACAATCATACGGTATCCGATTCAACCTATAAGTTAACCTTACATCAGCTTGGAATAGCTACAATTAAGTGTCAATTTTGCTACTAGTTTTTTAGTTGGTAGGTGGCATATGGTTCGGTTTTTTTTAGGGTTTCTGGTTGGAGTACTCTGCTTAATCTCTGGTGTTAATCTGATAGCCCAGCATTCAGTAGCCAGGCAGTGGAATGAGGTTTTGTTGGAGGCCATCCGCAATGATTTTGCACGACCAACCGTTCATGCCCGTAACCTTTTCCATACCTCGGTTTTGATCTATGATGCCTGGGCTACTTACGACCCCGTAGCCAGTCCATATTTTATTGGGAATGATTTCAATGGATATCGTTGTAGTTGGGGTTCAGTTAACGCTGTAAGTGATATTAAAGCCGCGCAGGAAGAGGCTATTAGCTATGCCGCATACCGATTGCTCCGACATCGATTCGAGTTGTCTCCAGGAGCTGACGAGACCCGGCAAAGGTTGGATGATCTGATGACTACCTTGGGTTATGATATTGATGAGACCAGTACGGATTATATCAACGGGCCACCCGCTGCGGTGGGTAATTATCTGGCTCAGTGCATGATTCAGTTTGGTTTGCAGGATGGAGCCAATGAGATAGGCCGGTACGATAATTTATTTTATGAACCTGTAAATCCCCCATTGGTGATGCTCGATCCCGGTAATCCTGATATTGTAGACATGAATCGATGGCAGCCATTGACGCTAGATGTTTTTATTGACCAGGCGGGTAATCCAATACCATTCAACACCCCGGACTTTCTAAGTCCAGAGTGGGGTTCTGTAGTACCCTTTGCACTTACTGAAGAGCATTTGGATATATATCAAAGGGATGGTGGGGATTACTATGTTTATTATGATCCCGATGACCCGCCTTATCTGGAGACTTCCGACGGAGGGGGTAGGAGTGATCAGTATAAATGGGGTTTCAGTTTGGTTTCTATTTGGTCTTCTCATTTGGATCCGGCAGATGGCGTCATGTGGGATATTTCTCCTGCAAGCATTGGTAATATAAGTCAACTACCCACATCAGATGCTGAACAACAAATCTTTTACGATTTACTTGAGGGAGGTGATGCAAGTACTGGACATGATCTTAACCCGGTTACCGGACAACCCTACACTCCTCAAATGGTTCCCAGAGGAGACTACGGCCGGGTATTGGCAGAGTTCTGGGCCGATGGTCCGGATTCTGAGACTCCACCTGGGCATTGGTTCGTAATACTGAACTATGTGAATGATCACCCTCTACTGGAAAAAAGATTCAAGGGAGAAGGGGAGATATTAGATGATTTGGAGTGGGATGTGAAATCATACTTCATGTTAGGTGGGGCCATGCATGACGTGGCTATTACCGCCTGGGGTATAAAGGGATGGTACGATTACATTCGACCGGTATCTGCTCTGCGAGGTATGGCGGATCTCGGACAAAGCTCTGATCCCGGATTGCCGAATTACCATCCCGGAGGTATAGAGTTGATCGATGGTTACATAGAGTTAGTAACTCCGGGGGACCCACTGGCTGGAGCATCAGATGAGCATGTCAACAAGATAAAGCTTTATACCTGGAAGGGACCTGACTTTATTGCTGACCCCGAAACGGACGTGGCAGGAGTGGGGTGGATATTGGCGGAAAATTGGTGGCCTTACCAAAGACCCTCTTTCGTCACGCCTCCTTTTGCAGGTTATATATCCGGTCATAGTACCTACAGCAGGGCCGCGGCAGAGGTACTTACAGCATTGACGGGAGATCCATTTTTCCCTGGAGGAATTGGCGAGTTTGAGGCTAAACAAAATGAGTTTCTGGTTTTTGAGGATGGTCCCAGTGTTGACTTAACTTTACAATGGGCCACTTATCGAGATGCTTCAGATCAGTGTAGTTTGTCAAGGATATGGGGGGGTATTCATCCTCCTGCTGATGATATACCTGGTAGGGTAATAGGCGAAGTGGTTGGTGTTAATGCCTTCAACAAGGCGCAATTGTATTTTGAAGGTTTGGTAACCAGTACCGATGACCTGTTTGAACAGGAAAAAATACTAAGCGTATTTCCGAATCCTGGACCGGTTGGGGCACATATGAACATCGGGATACCGTCATTGGTGGAAGACAGCAGCTTAAAACTGATCGGGATAGATGGCAGACTAATATTGCAAAAAGTTTTACCCAGTGGCCCGGCCAGAACGGTTCAAATTGCCATCCCAAATTCCCTAAATGGCATGTACATCGTTAGACTACAAAATCGAGAGCTTCAGGCGATGCAGAAAGTAATTATTGGACTACAATAAGTCGTTGTTGCAGTTCTTTCTGCCGGGTTGATATTCTTACCAGGTAGACTCCCTCTGGAATATTAATCAGATCCATGGTAAAGCCTTGTTTTGACTGCTGAGGGTCGGGCTTCCAATATTGGAGCTGGGATCCCATGAGGTTATACAGGGTAATAGCTTGAATTGGTTCTTGGGATCCCCTGAAATGAATTGATCTTCCAGCTGGGTTTGGGTAAATAAGCGGGCTCTGATCAAAACCCTCCTCAAGACCAACTACGAATTCGGTATGGATCCTCCATAACCTAGCCTCCCCAAAATCATTGGACTCGCTGGTAACGTAGTAATCGGTGTCATCAATTATCTCAATAGCTTCCATTTGAAAGGACCCCTGGATGTCAAAAGGATATCTTGCCATTTCACCCTGATCAAATTTCTCATCTTCAAAATTCCACAATCGCGTTAGAAAGGCGCGTTGAAAATCATATCCCACCAGCATGATCTCGTCGGTATTGGGGTTATAAACACCTCCTGTTATTAACCCCTCAGTATTGATCCTCCCCACCTTGTTAGCCTGATAATCACCAGGAGCCTTTGGAATTGAATAGATGTTGGTATGTAGGTCTGCCCAATTCTTGGTGAAGATATATAGGCTGTCACCGTATGAGATCAGGGCTTCCGCATCAAAATTGGACAACGGTGTACTGATGAAGCTGGTTTGGTCTTCGTATGAAAACAAGATTGAATCTGCAGCAACAGAATTATTACCCAACAAATACTCGGACAGGCGAACCCGGTAAATTTTTAAATCTTTGCGGTCACCCTGATTGTTACCGATGTCTGCTATGTATAAGAACTCCTGGTCTATACATAGGTCTTCCCAGTCCCTGTTCCTTACCTGCTCGATGCTCACTTCTCGGCTAAGCTGCTCGCTTTCTGGATCAAGCTCATATAATTTGGGTTCGTCTCCAGAATCATTGTGAGTGATAAGTCTGTCATTTAAAAAAATTAGTCCTGACGACTCTTTGGTTTGATCTGGTAGGAAAAATAATGATTCCACCGAAAACTCCTGACACAGGCCGCTAAGCGCGGTAACACACATAAGTGTAGTGACCAATAGTAACCTTATTTTTAAAAATCTCATGCTAATATATCATGGACTACATTCCCGTGGACATCGGTTAATCTAAAGTCACGACCCTGAAAATGATAAGTTAGTTTTTCATGATCCAACCCCAGTTGATGCAATAAAGTAGCTTGTAAATCATGAATATGAACCCTATCCCGGATGCCATCATAGCCTATTTCATCCGTTTCACCGTAAGTCATGCCGGTTTTAAGACCCGCTCCGGTCATCCACATGGTGAAGGCATTTCCGTGGTGATCCCGGCCTTTGAAAGGATTACTTGATCCTTGTCTGTTCTCCTGCATTGGGGTACGTCCAAATTCACCACCCCAAACTAAAAGTGTGTCATCCAACATTCCCCGTTGTTTCAGATCTCTAATCAAGGCTGTCATAGCTTGATCTATCTCCATACAACGCTCTTTAAAGCCGCCGTGCAAATTTTCAAAATTATTGCTTCCATGGGAATCCCAACCACGATGATACAGCTGGATAAACCTAACTCCTCTTTCTGCCAGTCTCCTGGCCAACAAACAATTATTGGAAAAGGATACCTTCCCTGGTTTTGTTCCGTAAAGTTGGTGTATGTAATCCGGTTCGTCGGTCAGATCTGTAGCCTGTGGTACGGACATCTGCATCTTAAAGGCCATTTCATATTGGGCCATACGGGTTAAGATTTCTGGATCTCCAACCTCTTGATATGCGGTTTCATTGATCTGATTAATAGCATCGGTCACCACACGTCGTACATTGCGGGGCACTCCTTCCGGATTCGAAACATAGAGTACCGGGTCTCCCTGAGATCTAAACTCTACTCCTTGGTAGATGGATGGCAGAAAGCCGCTGCCCCAAAGGCTCTTGCCCCCGCTGGGTGCAGATTGACCGGAAACCAATACCACAAACCCAGGCAGATTGTCATTTTCTGAGCCCAGTCCATAATTTACCCATGAACCAAATGAGGGTCTCCCCAGCCGTGGACTTCCTGTATGCATAAAGAGTTGAGCTGGAGCGTGATTGAACTCTTCAGTATGTAATGACTTCATAAATAGAACATCATCTACCACTTCAGAGAAATGTGGAAGTCTTTCCGAAACCCAGGAGCCTGATTGCCCATATTGCTTGAAACTGAATTGAGGTCCCAGCATTTCCGGAACACCGGTAATGAAAGCGAATCGTTTTCCTTCAAGCAATGATTCCGGGCAGGGCTTGCCATCCAATTCGTGCAAAAGTGGTTTATAATCAAATAACTCCAGCTGAGAAGGTGCTCCTGCCATATGTAAAAATATGATCCTTTTAGCCTTAGGAACCAAGTTGGCAAACCCTTCGATTTCTGTAGAGGATTCAAGTGAAGATGAATGCTTATTGCAACCGGATAAGTAGGCCAATGCCGCAGCTCCCAACCCCAATGATCCCTGTCTCAGAAAATGCCTTCTGGTGAGATACTCGCTTTCCCGGTTAAAAAGTTCCTTTAGCAATCTCATTACCCCTTGGTGATAACTTCATCTAAATTTAATAAAACCACTGCCATATTGATAGTGGCAGCTATTTCGGCTGTTGGTTCAGGATATCCAGCAGTCAACGCCATAATTTCTTCTGGTTGTTCCCGATATAAATTGACCGTCTGCCTGAACAAAGCGCTCATGGTATCAAGTTCTTCAGCTGTGGGCTGACGGTATAAAGTCTTTTGGAACCCAAAGCGTATTTGATTTTCGAGATCCTCCGAGGATTCCAGCATTGATGTTGCCAATACCTTTGCGGCATTGAAAAATACTGGGTCATTTAAGGTTACAAAAGCTTGTAGCGGGGTATTGGTACGTATTCTTCTGGATACGCAAAACTCTCTACTGGTGGCGTCGAAGGTGATCATAGAAGGGTAGGGGCTTACCCTGCGCCAAAAAGTGTAAAGAGCTCTCCTATTTTGATCTTCAGGATTTTTGGGGGTTTCCCAGCGAGCTCGATGCCTAATCACGTTCCAGACACCTTCTGGTTGAGGTGGCATTACACTTGGCCCATACATCTTGGGACTGAACAAGCCACTTACCACCAAAGCCTGATCCCTGATTTGTTCTGCCGAAAGACGAACTCTTGGCCCTCTGGCCAATAACTCATTATAGGGATCTAATTCTAACAATTCCGGGGTGACTGCGGAGGATTGCTGATAGGTAGCTGAGAGCACAATCATCCTTAAAAGCGGTTTCAATTTCCAATCATAACCATGCATGAATTGGATAGCCAACCAGTCCAGTAGTTGCTGGTGCTTTGAAAAGGCCCCTTGGCTGCCAAAATCTTCCAGTGTTTCTACCAAACCCCTGCCAAAAAGCTGCTCCCAGAACCGGTTTACCATCACTCTTGCGGTAAGCGGGTTGTTTTCATTCATCAGCCAATTTGCTAGCTCCAGCCGGTCACTTGGTGTCGATGAGATAGACTGGTTTAAAGCATCGGGCACTGCCGGCAGTACCTCTTCCCCATGAACCAGCCAATTGCCCCTAACAAACACATGAGACTTCCTGGAGGAATCGGCAGGCAGCTCACGCATCACAGGTACCTTTAAGGGTTGAATGTTTAAATATTTGGCAACCGCTTGCTGGTACTCAAAACTCAGCGTGTCCTGGTCAGATTTTAGTGAATTGATTCGCTTCTCAAGGTTGTTTTTGATGGATTTCTGGGGTTGAGAAAGAAGTAGAGCATTTGGTTCATCACTAGTTTTATCGGTATCCTGTGTATTGTTGAAATAGGCGTAAATCCCATAATACTCCTGGTGTTTGATGGGGTCGTAGGGGTGAGTATGACATTGGACACAACTTATAGTGGTGCCTTGCCAGACCTCAAAAGTTGTATTTACTCTATCTAATACTGCTGCCACTCTGAACTCCTCATCATCAGTACCGCCCTCATCATTGTTCATGGTATTGCGATGGAAAGCAGTTGCCAGCAGTTGATCTTCTGTGGCGCCAGGAATCAGGTCACCGGCCAATTGTTCTATGGTAAACTGATCGAAAGGCATGTCTTGATTAAAGGCATTAATTACCCAATCACGGTACATCCACATAGTGGGCCTGAGGTTATCTTTTTGATAGCCCTGGGAATCCGCGTATCGCGCCAGGTCCAACCAAAAAGAAGCCCAGCGCTCACCAAAATGATCTGACACTAATAGTTGATCCACTAATTTTTCGTAAGCGTCTGCTGACTTATCATTAATGAAGCTATCGAATAAAGTATCGCTTGGTGGCAACCCCGTTAGATCGAGGCTCACCCTGCGTGCAAGTACATGTTTGTCTGCCGGTGGAGAAGGCGAAAGGTTGTATTCATCAAGTTTTGAGATTACGAAAGCGTCAATTTCGTTCCCATTCTGGATGTTTTCAACCAAAGGCGCTTCAAGTTGTCTGTCGGGTGGAATGTAGGCCCAGTGCTCTTCCCAGGATGCGCCCTGCTCTATCCAGTCGCTCAACACCCGGATCTCATCGGTACTCAATCCAGGTCCTTCTGGGGGCATTCTTAATTCCGCGTCAAGCTCGTTAACTCGCTGTATAAGGGCACTCTTTTTGGGAGACCCTGGCACTATGGCAAAATTGCCGGAATCAAGTGTGTCCAATGCCATCTCGGGAAACAGAAAGCTAAGTCCACCATTTTGCCTAACACCGCCATGACAACTCATGCATTTTTTATTGAGTATAGGTCGAACTTGGGTATTGAAATCAACCTCCTGTTTGTAGGAACAGGAGTATAATAGCCCGATGATAATTGCCAACCCCCAGAAACGTTGCTTATCCCAATGAATGACCATAAGTGAAATTAACTATCCTACAAGTTAAGGTATTAGGCTAAAACTTGAAAACATGAGGCCCTAACTCATAGCCCCTAACCGACATCATATCCATATTTGAGTAGAATCTCCTGCCCCTCAGGAGATAGTAAGAACTCAAGAAACTGCTTAGATAATTCGATATTCTGGTTTTTTATAATCACAATGCCTTGTGCAAGTGAGCTATGCGATTCTGGGTTAATTTCCATCCAGTGCCCCTGCTGCATTAAGGGCCCTGATAATACTACCGATTTGGCGGTGATTCCAAGCTCTGCAGCTCCTGACAAGATAAATTGATTTGTTTGGGAAATGCTCTCGCCATATACCAACTTATTACTGACGGCTTCATAGAGTCCCTGGGATTGAAGGAATTCAACCGCGGCCTCTCCATAGGGAGCGGTACTGGGGTTTGCTATAGCAACATGGGTTACCTCACTGGAAACCAGATCTTCAAGTAATGGCTTGCGGTCGGGCGATGCACTCCACAGTACAAGTTTACCAAAAGCGTAAACCACTGGTTTGCCCATGGTGATACCGGAGTGGTACAGTGACTCCGGATATTTCATATCTGCCGATACCAGTAGATCAAA
>JANQPK010000289.1 GCA_028289505.1 Cyclobacteriaceae bacterium | reverse complement strand
TCAATAGCTTCTGATGTCGAGTGATCTCAGCTGCAAACTGCGGTTGTTCAATGAGATTGTTGGTCTCTCCGGGGTCCTGGCTTAGATCGAAAAACTGCTGATTGTGGTTGCCTTGGGAGTAAATATTGTATTTGTAGTCAGCAGTGCGTAACATCCGACCCTTTCTCGACTTATCTGGTTTATAGTCAGCCAATTCTACCACTAGATAGTCCCGCCAAGCTGCTTGTGGATCTTCAATGATACGTCGAACGCTGTTACCCGCTACTGTTGGCACCTCAATCCCCGCATAGTCACAAAGTGTGGGCAAAATATCTATTTGAGAAACCAAATGCTGACGATTCACCACACTGGCTGGGACCTGTTGTTGATAACTCAAAATAAAGGGTACTTTTGCCGATTCTTCGTAAAGACTAAGCTTAGCGGCCCATTGATGGGATGCCGCACCATCACCGTGATCCGATGTAAAAAGAATGATTGTATTACCTTCTAACCCATTGCGCTCTAGTGCCTTGATCAACTTACCTATTTCTTTATCTACCATCTCAGTGAGGCGGTAATAGGCATTCAAATAACCCCGCCACTCAAGCTCGCTGAACTCCTGGTAGGCCAGCTGTGTCTCCAACCCATATACCCGATGGTTCATCCTTTTTTCTTTGAGAAAATCTGGTTCGTTTTGAGCTGGGTGATGATTTGGTGGTAACTCAGGCAGATCGGAAAAGTTTTCAGGATGGGATCCTATCACCTGGGGCAGCTTATAATTAAAATCATAATAGCGTATGTTCAACAGTGAGTCTGTCTTAGAAACCCACCCTTCCTTTCTAGCATAAAAGCAAATGTCATGTGGATTGTGATAGCTTACGGCCAGCAGAAATGGTTGCTGATGGTCATATCCATCCAGGTAGTTAATCACTGCGTTGGTCAGAGGGGGATCGGTTTCTGCTCCTAGCATCCAATTATCGATTTCCGGATCCCTAAAGGGTAAAAGGTCAAACCCCTTAATCTGCTTTTGCTTGGCTTTAGCACGTTGAGGATAGCTTTCAGGCAGATGCCATTTTCCGGCCCAGGTAGTTTGATAGCCTGCTTTGCTGAATATCTCCCCCATATTGCTAATCTCATCTTTCATCACCTCACCATTCCACTCAACCCCGGTTTGGTGTGGCATAAAACCTGAAATAATACTACTTCGAGCGGGTGCACAAACCGGAGAAGTACAATATGATTGCGTAAACATGACACCCCTGCTGGCCAGGTAATCCATGGCAGGAGTATGCAAATCTGTGTTACCCATGGCACTCATCATATTGATGGTCTGCTGATCAGTCATGATCAATAGGACATTAGGTTTTCTCCCGGGTTGGTTACATGACAGCACTGCCAAACTCAACATCAAAAGTAGCCTGAACATCATGGATCGATCCTTATCTGGTGGTATTTGATCAACCTAACTGGTCCAATTAGACCAGAGCTCATTGGAGTGGCATCTTTCCAGGGACGGTCAAGAGGATCTTTACTATTGGACAGGTTGCTTTTAGTAAGCTGTTGATTAAAAGGTAGTTGCGAGTCTAGTATCAAACGATTCTTCCAAGTATTGGCCACTTCAATCACCAGGAAGTTTTCGCCAGATTTTAGCTGATCTGTTATTGCCAGCTTATGTGGTTTAAATATGCTTTGCCCCAATAAAACGCCATTCAAATATACGGTGGCCACCTCCCCTACTGACCCCAGGTCCAGTACCCAGTTGGATATACTATCGATTGCTGCTGGTTCTATAGTGAAGCTTTTACGGTAGGTGGCAATACCACTAAAATGCTTCAAATCGGGATCAGCGAATGAGGTCCAATCACTCAGGCTATCGAATGTTTGATCGGTGTCAACCCTCCAACCGGCAGGAAACCGTACCTGCCAGGGTCCATTGATGGCTATGTCCACGGCAGTTTTATCAATCTTAAGTTGCTGGTTCTTGCCACTACCTAGTTCAATTCTGTAATCAGCAGACCGGCTGTTGGTCAGCGTCCAGCCGTCGGTTCTAACTTCGATGTAAACCCCATCATTTACTGTGGAAATTGAGGGAAAGACAGGACTGCTCTCCCTACTGATACTGGTAACATGCATAGGAACAGCTGCTTGTTTGTCAAACACTACAAATAAAGAAGCAAATGGATGCAAATGCATGGGTATGGTAGTTCCCTTATGGTCCTGAGTAAATACCGATACCGGCTGCATCATACCACTTTCAGGAAGCCAAAACTCCGGTGCCCCTACAGCTCGAAATTTTATATGGGCCTGGTTGGATACTGAATCTAAATTTCTAATAAAATAAATGTCATGGGTTGTGGTGGACCGGTGTATAAAGTCGATGCCAGGATTGCCCATACGGTTGACCACTTGCAGATCAGGGAAAATGCCTTTATCCTCCAGGATATCCCTGGTGTTTTTGCCGTTAATAATACGGCCCTGACCGTACTTCTTATCAATTTTCCTTCCGGACTTACCCCAAATTTTTTCTGCAATTGCGCTTAGCTGCTTTTCCTTTGCCTGATAATCCGCTAAACCATAAATCTTACTTGGTTTGGGTCCAATTACAGTGGCTCCTTTTGCCAGCAACTCCTCAATCTTTTGCAATACAGGCAATTCCATTTTTTCGCCTTCAGGAAGTACCAATATCTGGTATTCCATACCTGAAGGGAGTACTATGCGACCGTTCTTTACCTCAGTTACCTGAAGTAATACCTCGGTGTTTATATCGTCATAGTCATAACCGAATCCAAGGTCTGGTCGAATGTATTTGGTGGTTGAAAAGTTCGGCACCTGACCTCCTTTGTAGTAGGCGACATCCGCTACAAAATTTCCCTGCATCAACATGGCTCCACACCGAGCCAGATAGTCATTAAACGGCTTTATCATGGGCCACCAGGTCATTTTGGGATGGATATGGGTACCGGCCTGGTAGCTCCAACCTGGTACTCCTGCTTCTGCAGGGCTGTGGGGCATGGTATGGTAAACTACCCTGGTCATACCCTCACAAAACGCCCGGTCCGCCAGTATTTTAAGCTCAAAAGGTGATTCCTGCCAATGCTTTCGC
>JANQPK010000393.1 GCA_028289505.1 Cyclobacteriaceae bacterium | reverse complement strand
CTGTGCTGCTCCCAGAAACTTACCATCACCGTAATATTCAAAGTTCATCACCGCACTGCCAAGTCCCCTGCCTGCAGATTCCAAATCGCAATAATAATCTTGATCAAATTCTGTAGTTCCTGCAGCGATCTTTAGGATGGCGGCTGGACGATCATAAGCTGCCCGCCAGCCTGACCAAGAATTGTGACATAAAACATAGATATCGCCCTGCTCATCTACCCGCATGAAAGGTGAACCACCTCCGGATCCCCAGGCTCCAGTGGAAGAACCGCGATCATCGAAGATGCGCTTTACTACCGCATCGGTATTACCGGTGGCGTTGGGATCAACTTGGTCCAGGTCGATCACAATAATGGAGGTTCCCAGCTCACCTGGAGATTGCGTAGCAAGATCTGAAAGTGGCATCAATGATGCGAACAGCACATTATCCCTGATCAGGATTTCTGTGACTGATTCCGCTACGATGCTGGCACCGGGTTGTGGAAAATCGGTAACGGTGCCAATGTTAGACACTGAGGTTACGTCAATAGTACCTGTTTTCTCCATGGTAGTGGGATTAAAGATGACAATGTCAGTAGAAATCCCTCCCACAAAAGCCGTATTATCATCTCTGAAAGCAGCATTTCCTTGAAAGGTCAATTCCGAGACATTCATGCTAGCCTCAAGAGTGGTGTTATTCTGATCATCGATGTCCCACTTTTCCATGATGCCATTGGCAAAGTCACTAAAATAAATACGCCCTCCATAAGAATGCATCATGGCTCCCGTGGCCGCAGAAAGCTCAGTGGCATCACTATTATCAATGGTTTCCGTGTTATCTACTGAAACCCTTTGCAGGTAAAAGGCTCTGGTTTGACCATCTGCATTGAGTGCAGCAGTAACCATGGCATATTCTCCGAGCCCTGGTTCTACCGGATCAGGTGTCCCTGGCCCTGGCCCAGGCGCTACCGGATCGGGATCATCATCGCTACATCCTATCAATAGCAGTGCAGGAATAAAGGCAATGAATCCTGCTTTCTTTAAGATTGAGTTGATTTGAAAATTCATATCGCATTGATTTATGATTGATTAATACTATGAGCCCAGGAACAACCTGGTCTTTACAAAAAAGCTTCTTCCAGGCCGCTGTACCGAGAAGTTGTCAAAGGCCCGCTCATCCGTCAGGTTTCGGCATTCGAAGCCAATGCTCCAGCGGTCCTTGGGTGCCATCCATGAAAGATTAATGTTATGTAAGGCCTGAGTGGGAATGATGTCTTTGGTTTCTGCACGACCGTCTTCTGCCCAGGTTAGAAAAAACTCGTGTACGTAATTGAAGTCGTAACCCACGATTATTTTTCCGTTTCCTAAACCTTCTAAATTCTGGGAGTAGGTCAATTGTCCATTACCGAAGAAATAAGGCGTATTGGGGACCCTGGCTCCCAAATAGCGGTTGGGAATATTGCTTTGAGGATCAGTTTCTTGCAAGGTGATATCCTGGTAGGTAGCATTAATGGAGGCTCGCAGGCCCTTAATGATGAGATAGTTTGCTTGGAATTCCATGCCTAATGCCCGGGTGGTAAGCAGGTTTTCATACCTGGCTAAACCAAAGGTCACCGCGTTCAGGAAAATTCTGTCGCTGGTGTTGCGATAAAAAGCTGTTACTCCAGTATTGAACCGATTGCCTACCGTATTGAATTCAGCACCAAAATTTACATTGTGGCTCTTTTCCGGTGAGAGGGATGGGTTAGGGGCAACAGTAAGGTAGTTGCCGAAGATTTCATCAGCATCGGGCTGACGCACGGTAAACTCATAGCCCAGGTTCAAGATAATTTGCGCATTGAATTGATATTGGAGCACATCCCCATAACCGAAAATGGAGAATTGGTTGGTTTCTCTTGGCCCTACTATTCGATTGTCAAAAGTGACTCCAGATGACCGGGTATAGAAATGTTTTACTGATAGGGTATTGGTCAGCTTACCACCCAGTAGCTTACTTGCCAGGGACAAACCAGCGTAATTCTTCAGAAGCCTTTGAGCTGGTAGCAGTTCCTCCTGATCTTCAATGGGCAATACCTCGTTAACCAGGGTCACCTCATCATGGGTGAGCAACGCAGTGAGATTCAGACTGTGACGACCGTCTAAGGCATAGCTAAAACTCTCCCTGCTGAACCAGGTTTTGGTGGTGATATTGGGTGAAGTTCCATTGGAATACAAGGCACTTTCCCCTCCATTGAGTTTGGGCACAAAATTCCGATCCCAGAAATATGTTTTCCTGGCGGTATCCACAAAGTGCAAATTGTCGTGGGTATAACCAGCGGTTACTAAGGCGCTCCATTTATCAGCTTTTCCGAATTTTTTCCAGGAAACCGAAACATTTTGTGATTCTTGATCGGAAGTCACCTCGCCCCAAGGAACTTCGGCTCTGATTCCGTGCTGCCACTCTCGGTTAACTTGAGAGTAAGAAGCCATCACCATTAATTCATCCGCCCACCTCACATTTCTGATTCCAAACTGAAACCTGGCTAAGGCAGATTCGAATTGGTCATGAAACCTTCTGGCTCTTCCCTTTTCTGTGTTAAATAGCTCATCCACCACCACATCCACATCATCCATCCAGTAGTTGTTATCAGAATAGTTGTAAAAGCCATCCAGATTGACAAAGAACTTTCTGTGCGCGCCAAACTTCTTGCGACCACTAAATGAGGCTTCGTGGGTATTCCAGGAGCCGTAGGAATAACTGAGGTCTGCATAATCCGCATTTCCATAGCGGCTTACCACGTTTATAACCCCTCCCAAGGCGTCTGAGCCGAACTCTACCGGTATGGTTCCTTTATATATTTCGATACGGTCAATCATACCAGGTGACAACGTATTGATAGCGTAACCAGCACCAAGTAAATACACCGGCACTCCGTCAATGAAAATTCTAACGCCTTTGCCATCAATGCCATCTAACATGATGTTGGCGTCACTTCCAGCCCCACCTTCTTGCCGGATACGGATACCGGGTAGTTGGTTAAGAATGGTAGTTACCGGAATAGGCTGTGCCCTGATACTATTTAAACTGACCACCTGAGGTTTGTATGGTAGGTCTCTTATCGCGGCATCCTGGGAGTTGTCAGTTACCACCACTTCTACCAGATCGGTTATTGCTGTTTTCAAGACAATCTGCAATTCGAAATCTCGGTTGGCAGGTATCTGTACGGTACGTAAAAGGGTTTCGAATCCCAGAGATCGAACATGTAGCGTATAGCTGATACCTTGATCAAGTATGAAAGAAACCTCACCATTCATATCACTGATTGCCTTTTGATTAGCTTCTTTTATTTCAACATAAGCTCCTGGTAGTACATCTAGATTTTCATCAACAATGGTGAGGGTAACCCGACATTGATCTACCGGTCTATATCCTGCATGGGAAATATGGATTGACAGGGATAATAGCATGATCAAGCCTACCCACTTCATTTGGAAGATTTTACACGAGCTACTTTGGTAATTCAAGTCAGCTTATTTTATTTAGAAGAATTCTAAATAAAGCAAATGTAAGTGTGAAATAGAAAGGAAGAGCCTACGCCAAACGGAGTAAAAAATACGCAATAAGTAAAAACTAAAAACTTGGTAGAATTTGATGGTTTTTGTGTAATCAATTGGTGCTTAAAACTCCACAAACAATGAAATTGAGCCTTCTTTTATTATCTTATGCAACTTTGTTGCATTTAGCTAACTATTCACAGGGCAATTGACATGAAAACCAGAATTTACGCACCGGAGTTAGGAGAATTAGCCCTGTTAATCGACTATCCTGATTTATTTAAGTCTGATGATGCTTTTGTAATTGAACGCAATTACACAATAGATGAATCGGTTATGGGTGGAACTTATAAAGAAATGTTCTTTGAAGGGATCCACAACGGTTATGGAGATTTTAGGCTGCCCAAAACTACCTTAATACACTTCGATACCGATTTGCAAACCATCGAAATGCATTTTGCTTTGCAGGGTAATGCAAAGGTTCACTCCAGGAACTTCACCGGCCAGTTAGGTTTTAGTAACAACCAACACAATTTATTGTACGCTTGTGAATTCAAAGGTTCCGTTGAATGGAGCAATGAAAAGGATATGAAGGTGTTTGAGGTTAACTTGTGGCCATCTTTCTTCGAGAAGCACCTGCCGGAAAGTGGACTTTTCGATACTTTCAGAAATAGTATTGAAAAAAAGCAATCCGCCATTCTTTCCCCTCACAATTTTCCCATCACCCCACAAATGGTGACGCTCATTCATCAGATCATTAATTGTAATCGCACCGGTCGTTTCAAACGAATTTTTTTGGAATCGCATGTATTGGAGTTACTAATGCTACAGCTTGAACAGATCGATAATCATAATTGCGAGGTATTTTGTGCTATTAGTAAACAACAAGAAGAAAAAATATTTGCGGTTAAAGAAATACTGACTCAACACCTATCTGGTGATTTTACGCTCAATAGTCTGGCACAAAGTGTCGGTACCAATGAGTTTACTTTAAAGAAAGGCTTCAAAGAATTATTTGGTATCTCAGTCTTCGGCTACTGGAACCAACTTAAGATGCAGGAAGCCAGAAAACTAATTATGGACAGAGAACTCAGTATCAAAGAGGTTAGTAACAGAATAGGCTATAAGAACCCTCAACATTTTAGTACCGCCTTTAAAAGGTACTACGGCTATTCACCCAGTGAATTGAGATCGCTTTAAAGGTAAGTTCATCTTTGATATTCCAACTAAATGGAATAGCTTAAAACAAAATAAGCAAACGCCTCATGAAAAAACTACTACTCTTAGCCTCTGCCCTGATATTCATTTGTTTACAGACCAGTTTTAAACCGTTAGATCACAACCACCACGAGTTGATCTTCCTGGAACATGTCGATGAATGCCTATCCATAATTGAAAAGGAGGCGCAGGAGGTTCCCATGCAAGGCGTGGCCATGGTAGCTTACATACCCGGTGACCAAACCCAAAACTGGACTTCTAAGATGAAGGTAGTGGGCAAGCT
>JANQPK010000384.1 GCA_028289505.1 Cyclobacteriaceae bacterium | reverse complement strand
GACCTCATCTGCATGATGGATGTTGTACATCATGTAAAACTGTGTGATTTGGCCTAGCCGCCCCTCATCAATCATTTTTTTTGCTCTGCGTACGCTGTCCTCATAAATATAATTGTGAACTGGCATACATATTACCTGGTTATCAACCGCAGCCTGCTGCATATCCATGATTTCCTCCACAGTTGATCCAGCTGGTTTCTCTACCAAAATATGTTTGCCTGCTTGGGCTACCTGGACCACATATTGGTGGTGGTATTCCATTGGTGTCAATACCAGCACCGCATCAATGGACTGATGATTGTATAATTCTTCTGCAGAACTGAATGATCTGCAACCATATGATAAAGCTTTATTCCTGGTAACTTCCTGGTCGATGTCCCAAAGGCCCACCAGTTCTGCAGAATCAAGTTGGTTTATTGCTGCTGCATGAAGATCGGCTATGGCTCCTGCTCCCAGCAAGCCTATTCCCAGTGGTCCCATAATTTTTTATAAATTGCCTGGAGTACAATTTAAACATCAAATGAACAAAATTCTGGTACCATTACTGGTTTTTATGATGTTCCTAAGTGAATTTTTGCTTGGACAGGATGAAATAACCTGGTATGATCCTGTTGCCAGTAGTCAGGAGTTTATTGAAGGTCAGGCATGGCCCAATGAGATGAGCAATGCCTACCAAAGACTGCCTGATCGAGCAAAAAAACTAGTACGCCTACCCGTATGGAATTTATCGCAACATGCAGCAGGATTGGTATTGCGCTTCAATACCAAGTCTAGAGATATCACCATTAGATATGCGGTATCGGCTGCTTTAGCAATGCCACATATGCCAGCAACCGGGGTAAGTGGGGTAGATCTGTATTCAAGAGATGATGAGGGCAATTGGAACTGGTGCCGTGGCATTAGAGAATTTTCAGATACCATCAGTTATCAGTATCAAGGGCTGCGATCAAAACCGGATAAAGCTTCGGAGTATTATTTGTATCTACCATTGTACAACCAGGTAGAATGGCTGGAAATTGGGGTAAGTAAGACGGCAGGTTTAGAATTTTTAACCAAGCGGGAAAAGCCGGTGGTAGTATATGGCACTTCTATTGCCCAGGGTGCCTGTGCCAGCCGGCCTGGAATGGCATGGACCAATATATTGACCAGAAAACTGGATAGTCCAATCATAAATTTGGCTTTTTCTGGCAATGGACGACTAGAAGATGAATTAATAGATTTGATCTGTGAAATAGATGCCAGACTGTTTGTTTTGGACTGCCTGCCCAATTTGACTAACAGGGAACTATACCATCATCAAGAGCTTAATTCAAGAATTAAGAATGCGGTAATCAGATTAAGAGCAAAACACCCAGATGTTCCCATTTTAATGGTAGAACATGTTGGCTATACCGATGGCACTATGCAACCATCCAGACAACAGGCTTTTGAGCGGGTAAACCAAATTCAGCAGGTATCCTTTGAGGAACTACTGCAAATGGGTTACAGCGGTCTATACTATTTATCCTACCAAGAACTGGCTTTGCAGGTAGACGATATGGTAGACGGAACCCATCCTAATGATTTGGGAATGATGCATTACGCAGATGCCTACTACAGAAAAATAAGGGAAATAGACGTTCATTAATCCAAGCTGCAATCTTTTAGGTCTCGGATACGTATCTAAAAAAAGTCACTACAACTACCACCTGTGCGCACATACCTTTTCACCATACTGTTATTTCTATTTACAGAAATCTCTGCACAAGTAGAATTGCCAGATTCCCTGGATCCGGTACAAAACATTCCTGCCCCACAGGACTTGGAAAAAAGAACCTTTGGAGATAAGATAAGAAATCTGGGTATTTCCAAGGGTTTCAAGAACACCAAGAACAGTTTGAGTATTGCTTTGGCCGTGCAGCAGGCAAAACTAGCAGAACAACAAGGGAAATATCTCACAGCCATTAATTATTACCAAAAAGTTATTGATCTATACCTTCAACAAGGAGATCAGCAATCTGTGACCGATTACCTTCAGGAAATAGCATTAATGTATCAAAAGGCGGGATACACCAAGCAGGCACTGGATAAATATGAAGAAGTGCTACAACGAAAGGAATTTAGTGGAGACACCACAAATTTGGCTGAAATACGCAGACATTTGACCAATTTAGGCGCCTCATTTGTAGATAGCTCAGATGTGATACTGCCGAAGCCCAAACCCGCACTGCCGGTTTCCAAAGAAGAGGCAGAGGATGAAAGTGTCAGGCTAAAAACCTTGGCAGAGTCCTCCGAGAACTCAGCGGATTATAAGCGCTCATTGGAGTACTACAAATTGTATACTGAATTGAATAATCAACAGAAGGAGGCAGAACAGGCCCAACAGCTTGCCTTACAGGAGAAAACCTTCGAGTTGGAAAAACAAGCACAGCAAATGAGCTTGTTAAAATCTGAGCGTGAAGTTCAATCCCTGACGCTGGCTCGACAGCAGGAGCAGCTATTGAAGGAGCAAGTTTTTAAGAGAAACTTGTTAATCGGTATTATCATTTTGTTTCTGGCAGCATTAGCAGCCTTCGTATTATACAGGGGCAAAAGAAAAGCGCTCGGTGATCTTAATCAGGCCTACCATGAGCTGAATAGTACCAAAGACAGATTAGAAATCGCTGAAAAGGAACTTAAAAGGCTTTTAGGCCAGCAAGTAAGCAGTGGCGTAGCCAAGCAGTTAATGGATCAAACAAAGGCAGATAAGGCTCAAAAAAGATTTGTGAGTGTTATGTTTCTGGATATTAGAGAGTTTACACCTTTTGCCGAGAAATTACTTCCAGAAGAATTGATCCAGTACCAGAATGATGTATTCGGGCTTATGATTGACATCATTGACCGGTATCAGGGGGTGATTAATCAGTTTCTTGGAGACGGATTTATGGCAACATTTGGGTTACAGGAAAACCAGTCAAATGTTTGTGATAATGCGCTAGATGCAGCAGTCGAAATCATTGCTGAGGTGAATAAGCAAAGTGAAAACGGAGCTATCCCAACCACCAGGGTGGGAATAGGTCTACACGCAGGTAACGTGGTAGCCGGAAATGTAGGTACTGCTATTCGAAAACAGTATTCAATTACTGGAAATACGGTGATCACTGCTGCTAGAATAGAGCAGCTAAACAAGAAGTTTCAATCGCAGATTTTAATTTCCAGGGAGGTCTACCAAAATTTGTCCCACCCGGAAAAGCTGCCTAGCCAATTTGTTGAAGTAGAAGTAAAGGGTAGAAAGCGACCAGTAGAATTATTAAAGATAGCCTAAAGCTGTAGTAGAGCGTGAAAGGAAACTTTGATTATACCACCACTGCAAGATCCTTTGCAATGCGATTTCCAGTGCTATCCTATGTATTGATTCAGATCAATTTTTGGGTAGCGGCATTTATATTGTTGATTACTGTTAACCATTTCAACACCCTGTCTCTAGCCAATAGTTTCAAGCTAGAAGCTCCTTTCCATTATACACCAATGTTTTGGTCTGCGGTGATAATAGGGGTTCTTTACGGTACACTTCTGGGTATTTTGGATTGGCAACTCGATAAATCAACCAGAAGAATTTCACTAGGAATACTGATCGTGACCAGGAGCTTGGCATATTTTCTGGTATTGGTGTTGCTGTTTGCTATGTTGCGCTATGTGCTGTGGGAAGGGTACTTGCTGAAATACGTCTACCCGGAATGGAGCACTATCCTTAACGACACCAGCTGGGACTATGCCCTGATTATGATCGGTACTTTTGCTTTGGTGATGTCACCTGTAATAAGCTTTATCAACCAAATGAATAAAAAATTTGGTCCAGGTGTATTATTACCATTGCTCTTCGGTAAGTATCGCCAACCGGTGGAAGAGCAACGTACTTTCATGTTTTTAGATATGAAATCATCTACAGCTCATGCTGAAACCCTAGGACATCTCAGATACAGTGCATTGGTCAAAGATTGTTTTTTGGATATCAATCGGGTGTTAGTAAAATATAAAGGGGAGATTTACCAATATGTAGGAGATGAAATGGTGATTGACTGGCTGAAAACCCCCGATTTTCAGCCATCGCTGGTATTAGATTTCTTTTTTGACTGTCAGAATAGGTTTAAACTGAGGCAACCCTATTATCAGGATCAATACGGTTTATTACCTGAGTTCAAAGCTGGAGTGCACTTTGGAATGGTCACGGCGGTAGAAGTGGGGAGTATAAAACGGGAAATAGCCTATCATGGAGACACGTTGAATACTGCCGCTCGCATCCAAAGTGTCTGTCGAGAATACGGCGTATCCCTGCTAATCTCCGATAGTGTGGTAAATTTAGGCCTGCCAGATCGCTACCAAGTTACGTTTCTGGATACTTTGGCCTTAAAGGGCAAGGAAAAGCCAACCTCGCTCTACAGCGTGGTACCGGTGAAAGCTTGAGCAACCAGTTGCCATGATGAGCTCTACCAAGGTTAGAAGGGATTTATGCACAAGTATTACCTGCTTGATACAGAAATCAAGAATTTTTGAACTAAGTTCATAGCTAGTTAAGCCATTGTTACTTGAGAGGTCTTTCAAATAAAGCAGCTATTGTTACCGGTGGTGCGCATGGTATTGGCCGTGCCTGTGTGGAAGAGTTTACACGGCATGGCTGTGCAGTGGTTTTCTCGGACCTAGACCAGGAAGAGGGGCAAGATTTAGCTAACGCTCTTACCAAAAAAGGTGGGCTAGTCTACTTTATTGAGGGAGACATGGGGGAAGAACAGTTTTGCGCTGATATGGTGACATTCGCCATTGATAAACTAACTGGAATTGACTTTTTGATCAATAATGCCTTTTCCTTTATTGCTGCGGGAATGACTGCCAACCGTGAAGATTGGCAGCGATCATTAGAAGTAGGTCCACTGGCTTTCGCTACTATGATCCAGAAGTCAGCACCGCATATGGAACAAAGAGGGGGAGGGGCTGTTATTAATATCAGTAGTATCTCAGCTCATATCGCTCAACCCAATCGATGGACCTACAATGCTGCGAAAGGGGCGGTAGATCAACTGACGAAATGCGCAGCTCTAGACCTGGCACCTAGAGGAATTAGGGTGAATTCAGTCAGTCCAGCCTGGACCTGGACCAGGGAGACCGCAAATCTGGCAGGGGATGAGCGGGATAAATATGATAAACTTTGGGGTCAATATCATATGCTTGGAAGGTGTGCCAGAGCAGAAGAGATCGCTTCCGCTTGCATGTTCTTATGCTCACAGGAGGCCAGTTTTATCACGGGCACAGACTTACCGGTTGATGGGGGATATTTGGGCTTGGGAAGTGAGGGTACCAGTCATCAGTATTAAAGTATCTGCCGTTTTTTGACTGATTCCGGCTGTGGTTTTAAGTGGTAAGTCTTATCTTGTGGTTTGACCTAACTAACCATTTCAGTTGAACGCGGGTGTGGTATGAAGTACTGCTCTTTTATACGCTGGCCTATTATTATCAAAACTGATGACTTGTAAAGTAACTTCATACTTATTATCGCTAGCTGGTATTTTATTTTTTACTTTAAGCTCATATTGTCAAATATCTTCAAATGAAGGTTTTACTCCTTTATTTAATGGCAAAAATCTACAGGGCTGGGTAGGGGACAAGCAATCTTACAGGGCCCAGGACGGGATGATCGTGATTCAGCCCAGAGAAGGGGAAGGTGGCGGTAACCTTTACACAGAAGCCCAGTACAGTGATTTTGTGTTGCGGTTTGAGTTTCTATTGACTCCCGGGGCCAATAACGGCCTGGGCATACATGCTCCACTCACCGGAAATGTGGCTTATGACGGTAAAGAGTTGCAAATAATTGATAACAGGGGCACCAAATACGGCAAGCTCAAGGAATGGCAGTATCATGGATCGGTTTACGGGGTAGTAGCTGCTAAAAGAGGCCATCAAAAACCAGCTGGTGAATGGAACCAGCAGGAAGTGGTGGTAAAGGGAAATACCATAAAAGTGGTTTTAAACGGAGCCACTATTGTCGATACTGATCTTCAACATGCTATTGACCACGGAACCATTGATGGTAAAGATCATCCCGGTCTGAAGAAAACCAAAGGACATATCGGATTTCTGGGCCATGGCGATGTAGTGCATTTCAGAAATATTTGGATCAAGGAATTGTAGGGGAACACATCATTCATGAATCACGGCACTGAGTTTTCAATATGGACCTATAGTATCATCATATTTCTGGTGGTGGTAGTTTCAAAGCTGGTCAGTAAAAAAACCAAAACCGTTGATGTCCTATGGCTAATCATCATTGGAGCTGCCCTGACCAATCTGGGTTGGCTACCCAAACACAATGAGTTTTTGGAAATAATCGGAGAATGGGGCATTGTTTTCGTCATGTTTGCTCTGGGATTGGAAGAAAACCTTGAGCGATTTCGACAGGGTCTTAAGCGAGGATTGGGTATTGCATTGATCGGGGCGTTTTTCCCATTTCTGGCCGGTTACTTCATCGCTACCTTCTTTGGTTATAGTCACAACTCCGCCATGCTTTGGGGGCTTACTATGACAGCTACTGCGGTCAGCCTTACTATGATGAGTTTGCGCAGTGATCTGCTACATCGCTCTACTGCCGCTACTGGCATCATGACCGCTGCCATCATTGATGATGTGCTATCACTAGTGGGAGTAGCCATATTTGTGCCCATTATTCTGGTAAGTTCAAGTACCGATGGATCGGAGTTGGTAACCGCTCTAGACATACTTTGGATCATTGCCAAAGTGATCATATTCTTTGCTATCACCCTATTTATGGGCTTTGTGGCCTTTCCTGAAAAAGCACCATTAGAGCTTCCAAAAAAACCTAGCGTATATCAAATCATAGATTATCGATTTAGCCGGGTTATGGCAGACATAGGAGCTCGTCGTTTCCTGATGATCCACCAAGGTGAGTTTACCCCCTTAATAATGGTTCTGATTGCCATGTTCCTGGGGTTTATTGCCCATGAACTGGGCTTTCATCCAGCCGTAGGCGCTTATTTTGCGGGGCTCTTTTTACATGCGGACTACTTTGTCCATATTAAGGTAAGGTATGTGAAGAATGCTGATGGGGAAATAGTAAGGGAGAAAGAACGCGATGATCAATTTCATTCCGCGGCAAATGTGATTGATCATTTGGCCTATACCATATTCGGGCCCATATTTTTTGTTAACCTGGGTGGCAAACTGGTTTTTGATCCCACGGTGGTAATGGACGCTTTGCCCATGGCTTTAATCCTCTATGCAGCAGTGACAGTGTTTCAAATTCTATCCGCAAGTATGGCCGCCAGGTTTACTGGTAGCTATCAATGGCATGAATGTATCATGATAGGGTTGGGGATGCTAGGTCGTGCGGAACTTGCATTTATTGTGATTAACATAGCTTTTGTACAGAATAGTGTGATTGATAATACTGAGTTTTATACCCTAATGATCACAGCCTTCTTACTTAACATCACCGTTCCCCTCACTCTGAAATGGTGGAAACCCTATTATTTAGGCTTTAAGAAATTTAAGTTTCTGGGTATTACTTTATCAAGACCCAGGCCGGCCACCGTGCCTCAAGGCTGGAGTGAGCATAAAGAGTTGATGGATGCTGAGAGAAGACGATATCTGCCCGATAGTTGATAGCCTCTGGCTTAATAATGCTATTCTTTGAATTCCCCCTTCTTCATTTCTGCTAAAAGATAATAAGCGCTATTCCAGGCAAACCGAGCATCAGGGTCAAGCTCTTGATGAAATTTAATTTCCGTCCAGGTATCTTCCACAATCCCAACACTAACCTCAACCGGGTGAAAATACCAACCCTTCTCTTGCTGAGGCTGCTCTGCTTCAAATATAAAGTACCGGTTGTTGTCCATCACCACAGCTTCATTGGGAAGGGCATAGGTAAGCTCAGAACCCGTCACAATACGACCCCGGGCATACATTCCCGGTAATAAACTACCATCCTCGTTGTCTACTTCAGCATGTAAGTTGATAGACTTGGTATGGGGTTCAAATACCTTGCCCACTGAGAACACTGTAGCTTCATGCTGTACACCTGGCTGAGATTCTACCAGGAATTGAACTGCTTGACCCTCCTTTATCTTTCGAACGTCACGTTCAAATACTTTAAAATGTACATGAATATGATCATTTTGGACAATTTCGAACAATACTTGTTGGGGTGATACAAATTGACCGGTGCGCACATTAACGGATTGAATATGTCCGGTTATAGGTGCCCTTAAGGCAACTCGTTCAAAAATTTGACCCTGTTTGACCTTATCGGAGTTGATGCCTAATTGCTTCAATTGTGCCTGAAAACCATTAACCTCTCCCTTCTTGGTCAGATAATCAGCTTGGATTCTCTGAAAATCCTTACCAGCACTTACGGATTCCGAGTAGAGTTTCTGCTGTCGTTGAAAGGCCTTTTCCAAATATTCAAGCTCATTGATGCTTGCCTGGTATTCAGTTTGCAGTTTGATCAAGTCCGGATGATACAGGTAAGCCAATACCTGTCCTTTTTTAATTTCCGAACCCTCAATTACCTCAACTGATTGAATGTTGGCACCAATCACGGCAGTAACCGCTGCCTGACTTTGAGGTGGTAGAGTCAGTTGACCGTTGGTCTCAATAAAATTTCTCATGGTCCGCTGCGGGATGGTATCTACCGTCAGGTCCATTGCATCAAATTGATAACCATTCAGATAAACCCCGTTCTGATAACTGGCCGCAACAGTTTCGGTAGTCCCAGCCTGGTGCTGTTCCTGTTCGTTTGAGTGTTGATTACAGCCTGAAACCAATGACAAACCAAACGCAAATAATAGGTTTATAGCTTTAGTTTTCATATTCTAATAAGTATTCCAGGTAAAACTTAGATAATAAATAAACATCCAAAGCCTCTATACCTTTCAGCTCAATATCCAATGCACTAAGAGTATTTTGCAAAAAAGCGATGTAATCAATGGCTCCAGCCTGGTAGGATAGACTCGCTCCCTCTAACTGCTTCTGAGCCATCGGCATGGCTTGCTCACTGTAGAAATTCCAACTAGCCAACCATTTCTGGTAGTTAACCAGAGCCACCTGTAATTGATTTTGAACTTCAATGCCTGTCTGTTGCAGTTGTTGCTGAGATATTTCCATGTCAACCGAAGCCGCCTGCACCAAACCCTTTTGCTTGTTGAATATCAGTGGCAAGGATAGTCCTGCCTGATATTGGTAGAAGCCGTCAACACCATTTACCTCTTGAATCCCGTACATGAGATTTAGTTTAGGAAGATATTCTGCCTTTCGCGCTTGAAAGTTCTTTTCCGACAAGTAGAGCTGGTCTCTGGCCATTTGTAGCTGAGGGTGGTTTTCTATGGTAGAATGGTTAATGAGAATTGGGTCTAACCAATTAGTCTGGTATAAATCAATACTAAACACCGTGTCACTCAGGATCCACTTATTCAATTTCTTGAGGGCAATAGTCAAATCATATTCGGATTGCGCTTTTTGCAGTTTGATTTGGCGGGACTGATTCACAGCAGCCAGATATTCCAATTCTGAAGATTCTTCCAGTTGATATTTCAGGTCAACTGCTTGCTGAAAATCTTCGTAAACCGAATCAATTTTAGACAGTAATTGCGTTTTCAACCATGCAGTGTAGCCTTTTCCATAAGCCGTTTTTACTTCACGAGTCACGTTGAGTTCCACCAACGCCGATTGTGAGCCCGCCAGATCAATCTGAGCTTGCTGGAGTTTATTCTTAGCCGAAATTCCGAATAGATCAATACTTTGCTGCTGGAAACCGATTACTGTGGTGATCCCTACTGATTCATCATCACCTTGTTCATCAGCAGAAGTAAATATTCCAGTATTTCCCAGGTCCCAGGCTACTTTTTTGAGATCTTCCTGTTTCTCACGGTTTAGTTGTGCTGCCACCGTAGCCGGATAATTGTTCACAGCACGCTCTATTGCTTGATCCATGGTTATGGGTACCATAGAGGATTGGGTCTGAGCAATTGAGGGTAGTGAAATTGTAACCAGAAGAAAAGTGATAGTGGCTATTGCTGGTTTCGAGATGATAGGACTTTTACGTTCTACCCATTGGTACAATACAGGCAACAAGAATAGGGTTAGTAAGGTTGCAGTAATCATACCACCAATCACTACTGTAGCCAAAGGTCTCTGTACCTCTGCTCCAGCTGTTTTGGATAATGCCATGGGTAAAAATCCAAGGATATCTGTAGAAGCGGTTAGTAATATGGGTCGTATTCGCCTTTTAGCGCCTTGTATGATGCGGTCAGTAATGGGCAGTGCACTTTCTTGCTTCATCGCATTCCAGCCGTTAATCAATACTAATCCGTTCAATACAGAAATGCCAAAAAGCACAATGAAACCAATGCCTGCTGAAATACTAAATGGCATATCCCTTATCCACAATGAAAGCACTCCCCCAATGGAAGACAATGGAATGGCTACATAAATCATAATCGTTTGTTTAAGTGATCGCAATGCCAGAAATATTAGAATAAAAATCAAAGCCAACGAAATAGGTACCACCACTTGAAGCTTGGCAGTAGCTCTTTGTAAATTTTCAAATGCACCGCCATATCTGATGTAATAACCCGGAGGAAGCTCCAGATTATCTTGCAATACCTGCTGTATCTCTTCAATCAGTGATTGGATATCGCGCCCTCTGGCATTAACACCCACATAGGTCCTGCGATTGGTGTTATCACGACCTATTTGCATAGGTCCAGTCAGGTAATCAATGGTTGCGAGTTCGCTCAGAGGTATTTGATCTCCTGTGGGTAAATCGACCAGTAGCTTTTTCACATCTGATAAATCGGATCGGAAACGTTCTTCAACTCTTAACACCAAATCATAACGACGTTCCCCTTCGAAAACTACTCCTGCCTTTCGGCCTGCGAAAGCAGTTTTTACCAGTTGATTCAAATCGCTGATGTTAACTCCATAAAACATGAGTTGACTTCGGTTGTATCGAATAGATATTTGAGGTAATCCTTCTGTGGCTTCAATATGTAAATCACCTACTCCATCTATATCTGTTATCAAAGAGGCTACTTCCTGTGCCTTAGTGGCTAGCAGGCCTAAATCATCCCCAAATATCTTAACCGCTACATCCTGTCGTATGCCTGTCATCAATTCATTGAATCGCATTTCAATGGGTTGGGTGAATTCGTAATTTACCCCAGGTATTTGCATCAACCTGGTGCGGAATTTTTCTATTAGTTCCTGTTTGGAATTTGCTGAAACCCACTGTTCTCTGGGCTGGAGCTTAATAAAACAGTCTGCAGCATCCATGGGCATTAAGTCAATAGGCACATCAGAGACCCCGATACGACTCAATACCCGATCGATTTCGGGAAACTCTTCAAGCAAGGTTCTTTCTACTTCAGTGGTAACTCTAATTGCTTCCTTTAGGGAACTGCCAGGTTTAAGCAAATCATGGAAAGCAATATCACCCTCATCTAATCTTGGAATGAACTCGCCACCTAATCGATTAAATGCCAAGACGGTTAGCGCAAACAGAAGTATCGAAAAGCCCACCAACCATAATCCTAACTTTAATACTTTATTTAGTAAGGCGGTATACCTTGACTCTAACCAAGCTACCATTTTGTCCCCCCAGGAATTATTTGATCTGCTTTCCCTCAGAAACCAGGCAGACATCATAGGCACGTAGGTCAGACAAAGGATCATTACCCCGATCATGGCAAATATGAAGGTAAGCGCCATCGGTTTAAACATTTTGCCTTCAATACCCTCTAGCGCCAGGATGGGTAAGAAGACGATCAATATGATCAGTTGACCAAAAAATGCCGAATTCATCATGCGTTTTGAAGCTATCGCAGCAGTTTCATCACGCACATTGGTATCA
>JANQPK010000357.1 GCA_028289505.1 Cyclobacteriaceae bacterium | reverse complement strand
TCTTCAATACTGTATATATCATGGTGAGGAGGTGGTGAAATTAAACCTACTCCTGGGGTACTGTACCTGACCCTTCCAATCCATTCATCTACCTTATGACCTGGCAATTGACCACCTTCGCCGGGCTTCGCTCCTTGAGCCATTTTAATCTGTAGCTCGTCTGCATGTGTCAGGTAATTACTGGTCACCCCAAATCTCCCGGAAGCCACCTGTTTGATAGCTGACCTTTCCCAGTCACCATTTGGCTTTCTCTCGAACCGGATCTCATCCTCACCTCCCTCTCCACTATTGCTTTTGCCGCCGATTCTGTTCATGGCTATGGCCAAGGTAGAGTGTGCCTCATGACTAATGGATCCGAATGACATGGCACCGGTGGCAAACCTGCGGAAAATGTTTTCGGCTGGTTCTACCTCTTCTAGCGGCACTGGATTTCTGTGCTTGAACTTAAGTAGGCTTCTAAGTGTGCAGGCACGTTCTTTTTGATTGTTAATTAGCTCTGCGTACTTTTTATAGACCTGATAATCGTTATTTCGGGTTGCCCGCTGCAGGTAGTGTATGCTTTGAGGATTAAACAAATGGAACTCACCATCTTTCTTCCATTGATATATTCCCCCTTCCGGAAGTCCTTGCTCCTCGCGGAATGGCGAATTGAAAGCTTCCGCATGATTAATAAGTACATCCTCAGCTAATTGATCAAAACCAATACCTTCTATTCTGGAAATGCTGTCCGTAAAACACTTCTCAACCACTTCATTGCCCAAACCCAGGATCTCGAATATCTGAGCACCCTGATAAGATTGCAAGGTAGAGATCCCCATTTTAGAGAATATTTTCAGCAAGCCATAATTTACTCCACCGATGTATCGCAGAACCGCTTCCTTCTTGTCCACGGTAAGATCGCCAATGGCCAGTTCGCCGATGGTTTCCATACTCAAATAAGGATAAACAGCGTTTGCTCCATATCCTATTAAGGTAGCAAAGTGGTGCGTTTCAATGATCCCACCGGAGACAATTACCAACCCTATGGAGGCCCTTAACCTTTGGTTAATCAGGTGATGATGCACCGCCCCACAGATCAACAATGCTGGTATTGGTGCCATTTCGGTGGATACTTCCGTATCAGATAGAATTAGAATTTTAGCGCCATTCCTCGCGGCCTTTTCTGCCTCTTGACACACATCGTCGATTGCCTGTTCTAAGCGTCCTGGTTGACCATCTGCCTTAAACAGTGTACTAATGGTAGTACTCTTGAAATTGGGATGATCGATATCTGCTAGTTTTTGAAAGCTTTCAGCATCTAATACCGGCGAACTCAGTTGGATCTCCTGGCAATGTTGAGGGGTTTCTTTCAGCACATTGAGATTGCTACCAAGTTTTGTGAATAACGACATCACCATCTTCTCCCTGATAGGATCAATAGGTGGGTTACTAACCTGGGCAAACAGTTGCTTGAAGTAATTTGCAATATGTTGTGTCTGGGAGGACAACACCGCAAGTGGGGTATCAGCACCCATAGACCCCACAGGTTCTGCAGCCTGCTCCACTAGTGGGCTTAATATCATATGTAGGTCTTCCTGACTGAATCCAAAGGCAATCTGTCGTTGCAAAAGATCCATGGAAATCTTCTTGACAGGCTTTTCGGGAAGATCTTCTATATACACTTTATTGTTGTCTAACCACTCTCGATAAGGATGCCTGGTGCTCAGATCACGCTCCAATTCTTCGTCGCTAATAATCCTTCCCTGAGCCAAATCCGCCACGAAAATTTTTCCTGGTTGCAATCTCCCTTTTAATATCACCTTGGACTCGTCAACCGGTAATGCTCCTGCTTCTGAGGCCATCACCAGTTTATCATCGGAAGTCAGACAATATCTTGAAGGTCTCAATCCATTTCTGTCCAAGGTCGCCCCAACAACCTCTCCATCGGTAAAGCAGATTGAAGCCGGTCCATCCCAGGGCTCCATCAGTGAGGCATGATACTCATAGAATGCTTTCTTGTAATCCTCCATCAGATCGTTGCCTTGCCAAGCTTCAGGGATCACCATCATCATGGCATGGGGCAGGGATCTTCCTCCTAATACCAACATCTCAACAATGGCATCGAGATTGGCGGAGTCCGAATGAGATTTGTCGCAAACAGGCAGAAGCAGTTCAAACTCCTCTGGAGTAAATAGATCAGACTCAAAAAGTGCTTGTTTGGATTGCATCCAATTAACATTCCCCTTGATGGTGTTTATCTCACCATTATGTGCAATGAAACGGAATGGCTGGGCTAACTTCCACTTGGGAAAGGTATTGGTGCTAAACCTGGAATGAACCAACGCCAGGGCACTTACAATACGTTGATCCCGCAAATCAGGATAGTATACAGGCAGTTGATCTGTTCTTAATTGTCCTTTATATACCACCGTTTTAGTGGATAAAGAAGCCCAGTAAAATTCGTAATTATTTCCAGCAATAGCCCTTCCACGTGTGGTACTGCCTATGCTGTGAGTGGTGTTCATACGGAACACAAACAGCTTTCGTTCCAAAGTGGCCTGATCGACCTTATCTTTATGGCTGATAAAGACTTGCTCATAGTTTAGCTCCACCGATCTGGCTGTTTCTCCTATTCCACTGTTGCTTACAGGAATTTGCCTGAAACCAAGAATTTCCAGATCCAGTATCTCTGCCACCTCATATAGTCTTTGACGACAAGCTTCTCTAACTTTTGGGTCAATAGGAAAGAAAATCATTCCTGCACCATACTGACCGTAGTCGGGAAGATCAATGTTTAGTTTCCTACATTCATCTTCAAAGAACTTGTGTGGCGTCTGAATCAAAATGCCAGCGCCATCACCAGTTTCCGGCTCGCAGCCACAAGCTCCACGGTGTTCCATATTATGGAGCATAATTAGTGCATCTTGTACCACCTCGTGCGATTTCACCCCCTTCAAGTTGGCTACAAAGCCAATTCCGCAAGCGTCGCGCTCCATTTCGGGGAGGTATAGTGATTTGTATTTCCCTTGTTTCATCGTAAGCATAGTAAGTAGAACAACGGCTTGGACAACTTTACGATAGAAGTTGCAGCTTACTTCTTATGGTTGTCTTTCAATGGTGGATTTCGCCAAACCCGAATGACAAATTTAATTAAAATGGCCCCTAATTAAAATTTTTTTAAAATCAATAAATCCGATTAATATTATCGGAAATAATGCATTGTTTTTTAAAAAAATAATAAATGGAGCGGGATAATTACCCTGCTTTTTACGAAAATCTCATTTTAAACCAAATATTGGAATAAGTCGCTATTTTGGTTCAGGTACTCATAAGCGAAGTTTCTTTCTTTCATCCGATCGACTAGTGGCTGCAGGTTTTCTGGTCTGCGGATCTCCAAGCCTACCAGTGCGGGTCCCTTTTCTCGGTTGTTCTTCTTAGAATACTCAAAATGCGTGATATCATCATCTGGACCCAATACATGCTCTAAAAACTCACGCAATGCTCCCGCTCTTTGAGGAAACCTGATGATGAAATAGTGTTTTAGACCTTCAAATAGCAGTGATCGTTCTTTAATTTCCTCAGTTCGCGTAATATCGTTGTTATTTCCACTTACTACGCATACCACATGCTTTCCCTTTATTTGCTCCTGGTAATATTGAAGCGCGGTTATGGCCAGTGCTCCTGCGGGTTCCACTACGATTGCTTCCTGGTTATACAGTCGTAGTATAGTAGAACAAACAGCCCCTTCTGGCACCAACACCACATCATCCAATAGTTCCCTGCAGATATTAAAGGTTAAATCACCCACCCTCTTGATGGCAGCACCATCTACAAACTTGTCAATCTTATCCAGGGCTACCAGCTCCCCTTGAATAATGCTTTGCTGCATTGCAGGGGCTCCTTTTGGCTCCACTCCAATGATCCTGGTCTTGGGACTGAGATGCTTAAACAAACTGGATACTCCTGAAGCGAGACCGCCGCCTCCAATTGGCAAAAACAGGTAGTCTATGGATTGGGATGTCTCTTGCAAAATTTCCAGTCCCACCGTAGCCTGTCCCTCGATAACCTTTAGATCGTTGAATGGGTGAATGAAAATAGCGTGGTTGCGTTTCGAAAAGGACATGGCTTCTCGAAAAGCGTCATCGAATGTATCACCGGTAACCACTACTTCAACCTGATCCTTCCCAAACATTTTAACCTGATCCACTTTTTGCTTGGGGGTGGGATTGGGCACGAAAATGGTTCCTTTTACGCCCAGCTTATGACAGGAATAGGCAACACCTTGGGCATGATTCCCAGCACTGGCACAGACAACTCCTGCCGCCAGTTCCTCCTGAGAAAGGACAGACATTTTGTTGAATGCACCACGAATCTTATAGGATCTCACTACTTGAAGATCCTCCCTCTTCAAATATACATGGGCCTGATGGCGGTGGGATAAACTCAAATTCTCCATCAATGGAGTCTTGGTCACCACATCCTTTAACCTACCCTCTGCCGCTCTTATCTGCTCAACTTCTGGAAATAATGTCTTTGTCTCCTTATCTACCTGCATATTAAGTTAGACCATACTGGGCTTGGCTGATTTTTGGTTCTGAGGCCTTAGCTTGCGAACCATAGCTCCAGCTTGCCACATCTCAGACTCTCTCAACTCACGGAGTTCTTCAGCTAGCTTTTCACGATAGTCAGGTTGACTATTGGTGTCAATAGACCTTTTAGCCTCCTCTCCACTGGCTACTTTTGCATAAAGCTCTTCGAATACCGGTTCTACAGCTTGTCGAAATTTGTGCCTCCAATCTAAAGCACCACGCTGGGCGGTAGTGGAACAATTGGCATACATCCAATCCATGCCGTTTTCAGCCACCAACAGTATCAAGCTTTCAGTCAGCTCCTCAACCGTTTCATTGAAAGCTTCACTTGGGGAATGACCATTTTCCCGCAAAACTTTGTATTGCGCTTCCAAAATTCCTGCAAGTGCACCCATCAATGTGCCCCGCTCGCCCGTAAGGTCGCTATAAACTTCCTTCTTAAAATTGGTTTCGAACAGATAACCAGACCCTATTCCAATTCCCAGGGCAGCTACTCTTTCCTTGGCTTTTCCAGTGTAATCTTGATGAATGGCAAAACTCGAATTAAGTCCTTTACCCTCCAGGAACATTCTTCTCAGGCTGGTTCCTGAACCCTTAGGTGCTACCAATACCACGTCGACGTTTTCAGGTGGCACAATACCCGTCTGGTCGTTAAAAGTAACCCCAAACCCGTGCGAAAAATAAAGCGTTTTTCCCGGTGTCAAGTACTGCTTAACCGTGGGCCACAAGGCGATTTGACCAGCGTCAGAAAGTAGAAATTGCAAGATAGTCCCGCGCTCGCAGGCCTCCTCTATGGAAAAAAGGTTTTCACCTGGCACCCAGCCATCTGCCAGCGCTTTGTCCCATGATGGGGACGGATTTCGTTGACCGATGATCACATTAAAACCATTGTCTTTCAAGTTGAGCGCCTGACCAGGACCTTGAACCCCATATCCCAATATTGCGATCACGTCGTCTTTAAGTATTTCACGTGCCTGCTCTAATGGAAATTCATCACGAGTTAGTACCTCCTCTTCAACTCCTCCAAAATTTAACTTTGCCATTTTTTTATTCTATTTAGTGTTATTGATTCGATTTTATTGATGTTGGTTTTGCAATTCCTTCAGGAATAAATCCGTTCGCCTGGTTGATTTGGACATTGCAATCCTACCTGACCTGACAAATTCCAATACTCCATAAGGCTTTAGTTTCTGCAGCAGATCTCTGGTTTCGTGCTGATGCCCGGTTTTTTCAATGATGATGAAATCTTCCTCTATCACCAGGATTCGTGCCCCGTTGTTCCGAACCAGATGTTCGGCATTGTCCCCGTTTAAAAATACTTTGGTAGGTACTTTGTATAGGGCTATTTCTTGGTAGAAGATCTCATCCTCTTCATATACGAAGGCCCAAAAAACCTCGATTAGTTTTCTGATCCTTTTAACTACTTTCTCTGCTTGTTCCCTGGTAGTCTCTATTACAATGGTATACCTACTTACCCCTTCTACCTCAGTTTCTGAAACATTGATGCTCTCAATATTTATCTTCCTGCGGGTAAATATGATAGTCACCGCATTCAACAACCCGCTTTTATTTTCAGTTAAGATGGAAAGGTTAAAGAGCCTCTCTTTATCTGGTTTTATATTAGTCATCGTTTACTCCAATCTAATACCTGATACCGGCGCACCCGATGGCACCATTGGAAAAACATTTTCCTCCTTTTCGACGATCACTTCTAGCAAATATGCTTCCTTATGAGCCAGCATTTGTGCGATTGCTTCAGTAAGCTGTGACCTATCTTCTACCCTTCGGCTTTCGATGGAAAACCCTTTGCTAATGGCAGCAAAATCAGGGTTCTTCATCTCGGTAAATGAATATCTCTTATCGAAGAACAATTGCTGCCATTGTCTTACCATACCCAGGAAACTGTTATTCAAAATCACAATTTTGACCGCTATATCATATTGGAAAATGGTACCAAGCTCCTGTAACGTCATCTGAAAACCACCGTCACCGATGACCGCAACCACTGGTCGGTCCGGTTGGCCTACTTTGGCACCCATAGCAGCTGGCAGTGCGAAGCCCATGGTACCCAAACCACCACTAGTAACACTACTGTGAGGCTTTTTAAATCCGTAGTAGCGGGATGTTACCATCTGGTGCTGACCCACATCTGTTACCACTATTGCCTCACCCTTAGTAGCTTCTCCAATTAACCTTACGACTTCCCCCATCCTAATGCCGTCAGAATCTGGATAAAGCTCAGGCTTAATTATCTTCTTTTCTTCTACTTGGTGAAGCTCGTGAAAACGAGTAATCCAAGACTGATGGTTATTTTGCTGAACCAAAGGGAATAGCGCATCCAAAACCTGCTTGGCATCGCCAATTAAGGGCACATCAGCCTTCACATTCTTGTCAATCTCAGAGGGGTCAATCTCAATATGGATCACTTTTGCCTGGCGCGCATAGTGGTTTAAATCACCAGTTACCCGGTCATCAAAGCGCATTCCTACAGCGATCAAAACATCACACTCATTGGTAAGTACATTTGGAGCATAGTTACCATGCATACCCAACATGCCCATATTCAAGGGGTGATCGTAGTCCAGTGCTGACAGTCCTAAAATGGTCCAAGCTGATGGTATTTG
>JANQPK010000354.1 GCA_028289505.1 Cyclobacteriaceae bacterium | reverse complement strand
GATTGCCATCCAAATTTCACCGGAATTTCCGAATGCTCATTACAATCTGGGCTTGGTACTGGCGTTGATGAAGGACCTTAAAGGAGCAATTTCAGCACTTAAGACTTACAGAAAGCTTGCACCTCCACAAGAAATCGGGAATACCGAGGGGTTGCTGGAAGACTTGAATAGATCGCTATCAGAGCTAACATGATTATGGACCATATAGAAATTGATAACATTGAAGTATTCGACTCCTACATTGAAGTAAGCTACTGGTTGTCAAATATTGATGAAGTGCAACAGGTAGCCTTTAAAATTTCAAATTTTGAGGATTGGCTTTCTAAAAACCGAAGCACTTCTGTCAGTTCCTACTGGGATCACTGGGATACCATAATACTGAATGAGCTGGATTCAGTGATTTTATATGAAGACATGAAGCATTACTTGTGGTACCGGTTTGATATGGTAACCACCAAGGAAAAATCTCCTGTCAAATATGTCAGCAAAAAGCCGATGCACCGGGTATCTAATACTGGCAATAATAGGGCAGATTCAGAGAGCGCTTAGGCCAGACACCCACTTAGTAGTTTTTTGAGCCAATTCAAGTTGAACCTCAGCGCTTGATTTAGGAGAGGCTTTAAGCATATTAAAGCTGTGGTCTGCACCATCCAGAACTTCCATAGTAGCTTTTGCACCCAGGGACTGTATCAATGGTTGAAGTAGTGAGAGGTCGGCTAGTTTATCACGACTACCCTGAAGAAATAACATAGGGATCTCAATATCTTTCAGATGTTCGCCTCTGGCGTTGCCTGGTTTGCCTGGTGCATGTAAGGGAAAGCCATAGAATACCAAACCCGATACTCCTTGAAAGGCTTCGGTTGACTGTGCTTGGGAAGACATTCTTCCTCCATATGATTTTCCACCAACCAGTAGCAATTGATCTGGGAATAATTCCCGTGCTTTGGCTACTGCTGCTTTGACAGTAGCTTGAGAGATTGAGGCAGAGGATGGGGTTCGACGACCCTGCTCGATATAGGGAAAGTTATATCGAAAGCTTCCGATCCCATTGACTGCTAGGTTCATGGCAAGTTGGGTCATGAACTGATGTTCCATTCCAGCACCAGCTCCATGCCCCAGTACTATAGAAGCCCTCGACTGCTCGGGAATAATTGAAATGGTATTGACCTGGAAGCGGCCATTCTGTACCGATAAACTTGACCTGTCCGTTTTCACAGATCCAACATACAATCTGCAACCCATGGTTGCAAATGACTTATACTAAAAATCAGTAGCTGTCAGTCTTCAGTATGTGATAAGCAATTATTATTCTTCGGAGTCGTCAAACTCCAGAGGTTCAGCTTCCGACAAGTCGTCCAGATCATTTTCGAAATCATCCTCATCAATTATGCTGTAGCCGCCATCCACATTCAAACGGACCAAATAAAAGATATCGTCAGTCTCAAAAGGTATTGCGGAAATTAATTCTCCTTTGGCATTATTGAATCTTAAAAGGTGCTCTTGATAGCCGTAAGGGAATTGCTCTTTTAATCGTACCAGTATGTCTTGTGGCATCTGATCATAGTCCTTGATTATTCTTTTTTTTCCCATCAGTTTAAAAAGTTTTAACTAATGCAATATATGTCCCCGGTATATCAAAAAAAGTCTTTGCTTTCCTAAAAACTATTACATGCAAGGTTTGAAATATTATAGTATTTTTTGTCGATATTAACCGCTCTTTGAGATCCTCAGATACATCCGTTATCAGCAAAATCGGCATTACTACCGCAACTTCCCTGGTGATTGCAAATATGGTGGGAACGGGTGTTTTTACCAGTCTGGGATTCCAGGTAGCGGAAATGCCCAGTACCTTACCTCTGATCTTGCTTTGGGTGGTAGGTGGAGTGATCGCGCTATGCGGTGCATTGAGCTATGGAGAGTTAGGGGCGGCACTGCCTCGCTCGGGTGGAGAATATCATTTATTATCTTCCATATACCATCCTATACTGGGTTACATGTCTGGATGGGTCTCTGCTACACTGGGTTTTGGGGCACCAACAGCACTAGCTGCCATTGCCTTAGGTAAATATTCCGCCGCAGTTTTTCCTGAAATAAACGAATCTCACATGGCGGGGGGTACGGTAGTGATAATCACCGCCATCCATGCCTATAGTATTAGAATTGGAAGTTTGTTTCAGGTTTCCTCCACGGTGCTGAAAGTACTGTTGATTTTGGTTTTTATAGGAGCCGCTATTTTTATACCGGAGCCTCAAGACATATCGTTAGCGCCTACTACGGAGGACCTCAAGCTAATAGTAAGTCCAAGTTTTGCCGTAGCATTAATCTATGTCTCCTATGCTTACACCGGCTGGAATGCTGCTGTTTATATTGTAGGAGAGGTTAAAAACCCTTCTATAAACCTTCCCCGCTCACTTTTCGCCGGTACATTTATAGTACTCCTGCTTTACGTGGGACTCAATTATGTGTTTTTATACAGCGTACCCATGAATGAATTATCAGGAGTTGTTGAAGTCGGGTTCCTTTCGGCTATCCAGATATTCGGTCATACTGGTGGTGAATTGATGTCCATTGTGATTGCAGTATTATTGGTTTCAACGGTAAGTGCCATGGTTTTTGTAGGACCGAGAATATCCATGACCATGGGTGAGGACATGCCGCTCTTTTCAATACTGGGAAAGAAAAACCCCAAAGGTATACCGGTTAATGCCTTGCTATTTCAAATGGTAATCACCCTGTTATTTATCTATACCTCAAGTTTTGAGCAAGTGCTTATTTATGCATCTTTCATGCTGGCACTGTTTACTTCTTTGACTGTATTTGGTGTGATAGTGCTCCGGTGGAAACATCCTGAATTACCCAGGCCTTATAAAACCTGGGGTTATCCGGTAACTCCTATGATCTATGTACTATTAAGTTTATGGATCATGATTTATGTGCTTAGAGACAAAACTACTGAAACGCTGATTGGACTGGCAATAGGAGCGGCGGGACTAATATTCTATTACATTAATCTAGTATGGTTTAAGGGTAAACTGAGAAATGAAGCATGAACATAAAAAATATCGTATTTGACCTGGGAGGTGTACTGGTGGACTGGAACCCGCGATACCTCTATGAAAAGATCTTCAACACCGAGGAAGAGATGGATTGGTTTTTGGGAAACATCTGCACCAGTGATTGGAATTCGAAACAGGATGCAGGTAGAACCATTGCCGAAGCTACTCAAATTTTGCTAGCACGTCACCCCGAATATGAAAGGGAAATCAGGGCCTATTATGACCGATGGACGGAAATGTTCAGCGGTCAGATTGAGGGTACGGTACAAATTCTAGATCGGCTAAAGCAGCGAGGCAACTATCGGTTACTGGCTTTGACCAACTGGTCGGGGGAGACCTTTCCCACTGCTAGAAAATTGTTCAATTTTCTTAGTTGGTTTGAAGGAATTGTGGTTTCAGGTGATGAAAAGTTAATCAAACCTGATCTACGCATATATCAGTTATTGTTTGAGCGATATGGCATAGAGCCTGAACAGTCGATCTTTATTGATGATACTTTGAGTAATGTTGAAACGGCCAATCTGCTGGGAATGACGGCTCTGCATTTCACTGATCCCATGATGCTAGAATTACGGCTAAAGCAAAAGGGGATTCTTTAACTAAAATCCAAGCTCCTCTCTCAGCTTACTATAGCCTGTCCTGCTTACTGGTAGCCGTATGCCATTTTTCAGCAGGGCTTGATGAGCATCCCTGCCGTAAGGAATGAGTTTATCCAACGATGACAGTGATAATATGTAGGATCGGTGTATCCGGACAAATTCTTTAGGATTTAAATTTTCCTCGAAGTACTTCATGGTTTGCTGCTTCAGAAACTTTCCGTCCAAAGTATGTATGCCTACATAATCATCCATGGCCTCTATATATAATATTTTGTCTACGGCTATTATATTAATCTTATTGCCAGTACGGGCAACCACCCGATGTAAGTCACCGGTTGCTTGGTGATATTTGATCAGATTGAGGATTTCAGGGTCTTGGGCGGATTCTGCCATTTGTTTTCTGGCTTTTACCAGGGTCTGATCAAAGCGCTGTTGGTCATATGGTTTTAGCAGATAATCAACCGCATTTTGTTCGAAAGCCTTGATGGCGTATTGATCATAAGCGGTAGAGAAAACAATCACCGGTTGGTGGTCCATGAGCTCTAACATTTCAAAACCACTAAGCTTAGGCATCATAATATCTAAGAATACCAAGTCAGGTTTATATTGGGTGATGGCTTTTAATCCTTCAAATCCATTTACACATTCCGCTACAATTTCTATATCATCATGGGTGGCGATATAACTTCTGATGATATCAATAGCCAACTGTTCATCGTCGATAACGACTGTTTTAATGGTGGACATTACTGGGGAATTTCAAGTGTGACTTCAAATATGTTGTCCGTTATCTGATGCTTGATCAGGTCATCCCGATTGTATATCAATAACAGACGCTGTTTGATGTTTTGTAATCCGATGCCTGAGCCTTTTTGAGGAACGGCTTCCAGATCAAAGTTATTTTGGATGCAAATGTGCAATGAGTCGTGTTCAAGACTTGCTACTAAGTCAATATTAATGGTATCTATGCTTTCTTGAACCCCGTGTTTGACGGCATTCTCAATCAAAGGTTGCAATAGCAAATTGGGTATCTTACACGCTTTAACTGGTTCAGGCACCTCACAATTAAAGCAGAGTCTGTTTCCGAATCGAACCTTCTCGATAGCCAGGTAAAGCTCAATATTATTCAATTCAAGACCCAGGTTGTTAGTTTCTTTATTGTCTTTACCGATGGAATAGCGAAGAAAGCTGCTAAGGTTGATGATCATCTGCCTGGCTTTGGGAGGATCACTTAAAGTAAGTGAATTGATAGAGTTTAAACTATTAAAGATGAAATGTGGATTGATTTGGGATTTCAGCATACGTAGTTCCGCTGCTTTGGCTTCTGTTGCCAGTTGAAGTTGCCGATTTTTTTGGGTCTGCAAGTTCTGATTATACAGGATTAGATAATAAACCAACACAATCACCGTGTAGTAGAATGAACCAGAAATAATATGCCATAGTATGGCATTGTCCAAGGCCTGCTGATAGTCCTCATTTGGTATAATGAAATGAAATATGCTGGTAGAAATCCAGATCCATAGAAATAAGGTAATAATACCAGTACTAGCCAACGACAGGAAAGGCTTCTTTTCAGTGATATCCTTTGGGATTGAGAATTTTACAGGGTACCAAAACCCTAATCCCATACAGGCAAATATCAGGTTAAAAATCAGGCTGTTGGTAAGTGAAAACTGCCAGGAAAGGTTAAAATGAAGGTAGAGTAAGGTAAAATGAGCTGCTGCGATAAATGCCCATATCAGGAAATAATAAGCGGTTGCGATACTTCCCAGGATTGGATGCTTCATCGATGCAATTAGTTACTGATCTCTCCTCCTCCAAACAAGATTAGTCCTTTAATGTAGAGCACCTTGTTGGGGTCTGTTTGTGTATTGGCGATATTTCTCTTGTCCTCAAATGATCCAAATAAAACCGTGAGCTGAGACATATTTACGGTCCAGTCAGCAGGTATTCTGAACTCTGTACCACCAAAAAGAGTAAATAAGTCTACCACGTTATTTTGGTTGGAAAGTGTAGCGGCACGAAGATCCACATCAATTCCTCCAAATATTGCGGTCACCTTACCCCCTTCAAATTGATTCGAGGTGACTTGTTTCTCTACCCCGCTAAACAAGGCCATCCCATCGATCTCATTGCTATCCGTTTGAATATTGTTGCTACTACTTCTATGCCTCATTAAGATAGCAATACCCACTATCACCAGTGCCAGAGGCCAGAGGTCCCGAAAGCTGAAATAGTAAAGACCGAGAATGTCGTAGATAAAAATAAATAAGGCACCAATTAGCAACGGTACTAGTCCCTCCTTTTTGCCCAATGATATGCCTACTATTCCGATTACTATTAATAATGCTTTCCATGAGAAAAATACCCCTGGTAATGGCAATAAGTGAAGGTTCCTCAACAGGAAGGCCAACCCCAGTATCACCAATACGATACCTGCCCAATTTCTTTGCTTTACTTCGTTAGTTGCCATTATCAAATTTCTTTATGCTTCAATTATTTGCTTTACCATGTGCCCTGCCAGACTTGGTAAATATGATTACACCAATTACGATAAGCACCAATGGCCACCATCGATGAAAATCATGAATGATGGCAAACATACTATGGGGAAACCAGAAGAATGCCCCAATTAATATCAGCACCAGTCCAGCACCACGCCCCAACAACAATAACAGGATACCAATTACTACTAAAAAGGTAGGCCATGAAAACACGAAATCAGGAAGAAGATCTTGCAAAAAATAGAAATCCCAATGAAGATTTTTACTGAGATATGCAATGCCAATCACCACTAGACCTACGCCTAGCCAATTAATCCGTTCCTGGTTTTGTCTGCTCATAGTTTTAGTGTTATCTACTGGTTGAATTAACGAAAAACTATTGGATTTACGGTGGCTGGAATCGGTGAACGGCGGTTTGGGATCGGTGAACTACGGAAATAGTATTGTGGGAATATGAGAATATGGGAATGGGGGAATGGGGGAGTTGGGGAATTAGGAATGGCCTGGAGCGTGTTCGATAGGGATGGAACTTTATAAACTCAGGATCAATGATCGGCTAAGAAAATAGCAAATTCATATCGTTTGATGCTTATTTATCTGCGAATAAGTTTAAAAACAAGCGTGTTTTTTACAAAAAGTATATAATTGCCTTTTGTCAGGGTTAAAATTTATCGTGAATTTGATTCTTTTTTGTAAAAACTCTACTTTTAAGGTTTTAAAATGACCAAATAGGATTGTTAAACATTAATTATTAAACAATGACAAAGAGTAAGTTAGAATACATTTGGCTGGATGGCTACAAGCCCACTCAATCTTTAAGAAGCAAAACAAAAGTTCTGAGTGATTTCAGTGGTAAACTGGAGGATTGCCCCATTTGGTCATTCGACGGTAGTAGTACCGAGCAGGCAGAAGGAGGTTCTTCAGATTGCTTGCTAAAACCGGTAGCAATCTTTCCTGATCCAGACCGAAAAAATGGATTCTTAGTGATGACCGAGGTTTTAAATGCGGATCACACTCCCCACGAAAGCAATGGTAGAGCAACTATTGATGATGATGATAATGATTTCTGGTTCGGTTTTGAGCAGGAATACTTCTTCTGGGACATTGAAACCAATAAACCATTAGGCTTTCCTGACAGTGGATACCCTGCTCCTCAAGGACCATACTACTGTGGAGTTGGTGCCGGCAAAGTCTACGGTCGACAAATTATGGATGAGCACTTGGACCAATGCCTAGAGGCGGGATTGAATGTAGAAGGTATAAACGGGGAAGTAGCTACCGGACAATGGGAGTTTCAGATTTTTGCCAAAGGTGCTCGTGAAGCCGGTGACCAAATCTGGGTAGGACGATACCTTGCCGAAAGAAATGCCGAGAAATATGGAGTAGCTATTAACTGGCACCCTAAGCCGGTTAAGGGAGACTGGAATGGTTCTGGAATGCACTGCAATTTCAGTAATAGTGTGCTGAGAGAAGCAGGTAGTGAAGAGGTCTATAATGCTATTTGTGACGCCATTGGAGAAAAAGTTGAGGAACATATTTCTGTTTATGGGGCTGATAATGATCAACGACTAACGGGATTACACGAAACCCAGTCTATCGATCAATTTAGTTATGGTGTTTCTGACAGAGGTGCTTCTATCAGGATCCCTATCGCAACCGTAGAAAACGGATGGAAAGGTTGGCTGGAAGATCGCCGTCCTGCTTCTAATGCTGATCCTTACAAAGTAGCTGCTGTGATTATCAAAACAGTTAAAGCGGTTGATGTTTCCGCAACACCAGTATAGCAAGAAATAAATCGCGTTAGTAATTTAAAGGGTCATTTAGTGAATGACCCTTTTTTATGCGCATTGAATTGCTTTCCTTTGATGAAGTAGAACCTGATCCCATGGAACTTAATCATTTCATGCAATCGTTAGATCAAAAATATCCTCCTGAAGTAGGAGCAATGCTAAAGGCCTTATGGTTTGATCATAACGGAGATTGGCATCGAGCTCATAACATTGTCCAGGAGATGGGAGATGCCATGGCAAGTCGGATACATGCTTACCTTCATTGGAAGGAAGGCGATTTGGGCAACGCAGGATATTGGTATAGTCGGGCTGGCGTAGACA
>JANQPK010000337.1 GCA_028289505.1 Cyclobacteriaceae bacterium | reverse complement strand
GAGAAAACCGCCTTAAGGCAGATGGGTATCGATGAGCTGATTAATCCAGAGTCTTTAGCCGCCAGGGAAATCAAACGGCTTTTAAAAGAAACCGCGATTACCGACACTTTCGATTTTGATCACGGTTTACTGTCTTTAATCGGCATCAATGTCGATGAGGGCAGTGTTCTGCATAGTAAATCCATTTCGGAGCTGGCCCATCTCAACCCCGACCACAATTTTATCACCGTAGCCATCCTGCGCAATAACGAAACTATAATTCCCAGGGGCAATACCATATTCCATCTAAACGATCATGCCTACTTCATTGCAGAGCCTGACGGTATAGAGCATGTACTAAATTTTACTGCCCGGGAAAGGCGAAACATCAAAAATGTAATGGTATTAGGTGGCAGCAAAATAGGATTCCATACTGCCCGAAAACTGAGCATAAAGTTCAATGTTAAACTCATTGAAAAGGATAAGGAAAAATGCTTTGAATTGGCAGATCGGCTACCTGGTACTCTGATTATTAATGGGGATGGCAATGATGTTGATTTACTAAAATCGGAGGGCATTGCCACCATGGATGCATTCATTGCAGTAACTGGAAACTCAGAAAGTAACATTATCTCATGTTTGTTGGCTAAAAATCAGGGTGTTCCTAAGACCATCGCATTAGTAGAAAACATCGATTATATCCACCTTTCTCAGAACGTTGGGGTGGATACCATGATCAACAAAAAACTGATTGCCGCTAACTTTACCTTCAGATATATCCGGCAGGGTGAAGTTTTGGATCTCACCAGCATTCATGGTGTAGACGCTGAAATTCTGGAATACGAAGTGACCGAATCATCGAAAATTGCTGAAAAAGAATTGAAAGATGTTGACTTTCCCAAATCGGCTATTGTTGGAGGTGGGATCAGAAAGGGCCAGGGGCACACTACCATGGGCGGACTTCAATTTAAACCAAAAGATCGGGTGGTAGTGTTAAGCAAGCCTGAATGTATAAACAAAGTGGAGCGTTTATTTAAATAGCTCTGTGCTGCAATGCAACTGAATTTCAAGATTATTGCCAGCCTACTGGGCATCCTATTGATGATCAATGGTGCCTTTATGCTACTTTGCCTCCCGGTATCCCTTATCTATCGTGAAGGAGGTGTGCTGCCCTTAGTCCTTTCTGGGTCTGTTTCGGCTCTCATTGGTTTCCTGCTTTGGCTGACCAACCGGAAAAGGGAGAATAACAATCTGGGCAAACGCGATGGTTACCTGATTGTTACCCTGGGGTGGCTTGGAATGTCACTGGTAGGAACATTACCTTACCTGCTATCGGGATCTATCCCAAACTTTACCAATGCATTTTTCGAAACCCTTTCCGGATTCACCACCACCGGAGCCAGCATCTTGGATGATATCGAATCCTTACCTAAGGGCATTTTATTTTGGAGAAGTCTTACCCAATGGATGGGTGGGATGGGTATTATCGTACTGGCGGTAGCCATCCTGCCATTGTTAGGAATTGGTGGTATGCAGTTATTCGTTGCCGAAGCCCCGGGCCTGAAACCGGATAAACTGCAACCGAGAATAACTGCCACAGCTCGTAGATTATGGATCATATACGTTGGTCTGACTCTTGCGGAATTTGTACTACTGTTTGTTGGCGGCATGACGGTTTTTGATGCTTTAAACCACAGCCTAACTACCATGGCTACTGGTGGTTTCTCTACTAAACAAGATAGTATAGCTCATTACGACTCCGCCTATTTGCAATATGTAATTATTGTATTTATGTTCTTGGCTGGCACCAATTTCACACTGACCTATTTTGGGTTTAAAGGAAGATTTCGCAAAGTATGGTCTAATGAAGAATTCCGGGTATACTTAATTGCTACCTTAATTCTAGGTCTGGTGGTATCAGTTGGGGTTTATGCCAGGACCGATTATGGCGTTGAGCAGTCATTCAGGGATGCCCTTTTTCAAGTAGTATCGATAATTACCACCACCGGATTTGTATCCGCTGACTACACATTATGGGGGCCAGCCCTGTCGGTACTCTTTTTTATGTTTATGTTCACTGGTGCTTCTGCTGGCTCAACCTCAGGCGGGGTCAAATTTGTAAGGCATATTTTGTTGATTAAGAATGGTATTCTGGAATTAAAAAGGCAGATACACCCAGCGGCGATAATACCGGTACGTTTGAATAAGAAAGCCGTCAGCCCCGAAATCACCTCCAATGTACTGGCCTTTATTATGATATACCTTACCATTTACGCCTTGAGCACGTTTATCATGGGATTAATCGGGGTGGATTTTGTTACTGCCCTGGGGAGCGTAGCAACCTCCCTGGGAAATATCGGCCCTGGATTCGGGACCGTTGGCCCGGTTAATAATTTTGCCCACTTACCGGCAGCCAGTAAGTGGTTTTTATCGTTCCTAATGTTACTGGGGCGGCTTGAACTATTTACAGTACTGATATTGATCACCCCTTACTTTTGGACTAAAAACTAGCTATGGATTTCAATGTGTATTGGGCATTAATTGCCGCCTCAGTAGTGATTGTGCTCTCCTATTTCTTCAATGCGTTGGCGGGTAAAACCAATATACCTTCAGTGCTGATGCTGATAGTGACCGGCTTTATGATCAGTTTATTCATTGAGTTGGATGAAGAAAACCTGAGGCCTGTTTTGGAGATCCTGGGGACTGTAGGACTAGTTATGATTGTTCTGGAAGCGGCCTTGGACATCCACCTGGAGAGAAGTAAGGCTGGATTATTGGGCAAATCGTTCCTACTGGCCTTGGTCTTATTGCTTTTGACCACGCTAGGCATTGCTTTGGTAATTAGATTTTTTTATGAAGTAGACCGCGTGCAGGCGGTTATCTACTCTATCCCACTTTCGATCATGAGCAGTGCTATCATCATACCCAGTGTTACCAAGTTGATGGCGGAAACTAAAGAGTTCCTTATTGTGGAGTCTGCTTTTTCCGACATCCTGGGGATTATGTTGTTCTATTTCGTACTGGATACCCTTAACCTTGACGGTGTCGGTGCGGTTAGTCTACACATTGCGCAGAACCTGATAATCACCCTGATTATTGCCATGGTCTTTGGGTACCTGATCATAATCCTGATCCCAAAAGTAACTGGTGATGTAAAACTATTTCTACCCATTGCGGTACTAATGTTATTATATGCGACTGGTAAGTTGTTCCACCTTTCTAGCCTGATATTCGTGCTGATTTTCGGCCTGATGTTGAACAATATCAACCTGTTTTTCGGAGGGGTTTTAAAGCCTTTTCTCAACCCTGAAGTTTATGACGATCTGTTGTCTGAAATAAAGCTTATTACTCTTGAAAGCTCTTTTCTGATTCGAACCTTTTTCTTTATCGTATTTGGTATGTCCATTACCCTTGATGGATTTAATCAGATATCAGTGTTTGTTATTGCACTGCTGGCCTTGGCTATCATGTATCTGCTGAGATGGGGAGCACTAAAGGTGATTGCTCCTAAACAAATGCAACCTGGCTTATACGTAGCAGCCCGGGGGCTGATTACCATTCTGCTGTTTTACAGCATTCCAGTGGAACATCAGATCCCAGATTTTAGCCTGGCAGTTTTGTTTTTGATAATCATCAGTACCAATCTAATTATGATGTATGGCCTTATAAAAAATGGCAAAGTGTCAGGCGACATCGAACTCGAAATTGAGCGAGGTCAAGCTGATGCCACTATAGATCAATCGATAAAGAGTGACACAGAGCACCCCCAACAAGATCAGGAATAATCAGCTTTTCTGGATACTTACTTTTTAGAAATGCCGCGAGAGTATGTTATATTTAGTTGAAACAGATGCCTTTGAACCAGCAGCAATACTTAACTGAGATCCAAAATTTGGTGCAAGATCATTTGACTCCAGTGCTAATGGACAAGCTGGAGGCTCAGAAGATTTTCATAAATGAGGTAAAAGAAAACCTTTCGAATAGCTATGCCGAGGTTGATCAGGATGAAACCAAAGTAAAGGTTTTACAAAAGGTAAGGACCATAAAGGCTCGTAAAGAATTATTGGCTCAGTCTGTAAATAAACTGGCGTTAATTCCGGAAGAGGTCGATTTAGACCAGGACTTTCATGATTTTTTTGCAGCATTGCAATCCTATGTGGAGACATTGCCGGAATCAATCCTGGTAGAACAAAGCCTGGACAGGTTTCAAAGATTTTCAGGTGACCCCTTCAGAATAAAAATAGGCAAGACCTTCAAAAAATGGGGACTGCACTTGAGCTGGGTCCCTCAGCGATTAGCCAATTGGATTAGAGATAAGGTAAATAAACCAGTGAAGCCCCTTAACATGTGGAAACATGAGGTACCTCTAAGGGGTATGCTCATATTCCATTTTCGGGATCTACTAGTTGAACAAATGCTGGAAATGGTGCAGTCTATCAACCGGGCGGTGGCCGCCTCTACTTATGAGCTCTACGAACTAGAATCCGGACTCAATCAGAAGTTTGCAGGGATGGTGGATAAAGAGGGTATTCGGCAGGATATACCAGAGATTCCTTCAGATCAGGATGAGGCTATCGAAAGAATTGTTCAAAATATACAGGAGCTGGAGGATTCAATTTCAGGAGCTACGCTTAACCGTCTTGAACGCCTCAACAACACTTTTCTGACTAGCTATGAGCTGGTAGGCACTATAGAAATGCCAGCCAGTAGTTTTGACATATCAGGACTAAACGCCGCGCATAAACGGGCTGCAAAAGCTTATAAGAAGAGTATGGATGGGTGGCGCAATACCCTGACTGTGCTTTCTGATCGCTATAATTTTGATCATGAATTGTTTAATGCCCGGTTTACCAACTTTGAGCAATACCTGTTCTTCAGCCAAAAACTGGAATCAAAAGTATGTGAAAAAATATTAGAGGAGATCGATAAAATAGCGACTTTCCTTCAAGCCAAACGCCAGCAACTGACCGAGGCCTCTACTCAAGATGGAGACTTTAAGAAATCCTTGAAGGAGGTTCGATTTGAAACTTCCCGTTTCATGAAACGAGTCATCCCAGAGTGTATCAAGGTAATTCGAGATCAGAATGTGCCAGCGTTGGTGGAGAATCTTGAATCTCGTACTAAAGGCGAGATCGCCCAATTGTCTGAAACCCGCTCAATGGTAAAGAACATCAGCTACGAACATGCCATTACAGAATCAGATATCAATAAAATTGCCCCTAAGGATCTAATTACCTTTGAAGCCCTGCCCCAATACCTGAAATCAATTCGGAGTTTACAAGATGATGTGAGATTAGTAATTGACGAGACTCAGCAACATTTGATGGAAATCTCCAGTATTGCTGATTTCAATTTGGAAACAGCACTAACCGCAATAGATGATCCTTCTCAGAGCGATCAGGCAAAGTCTATGTCTATTGAAGGTTTTGAAAGGGCACACAGCAGGCTGCAGGACATTGTAAATGATCTCAAGGATCTGTTGCCAAAAGCCGAAGGTGCGCTTCGGGAGGCGCTGCAGGAGTTTAATGGGCAAATCCTGGCACTTAATGAAATAGACCAGGTATTTGATACACAAGTTAGAATTGCAAAGGCTAGAGCGGTAGAGAGGGCTAAAGAATTGCGCCAGCAATACTTTGCCAAGCTCAAGGAGTTTATTCCCAGAATGATCACCGTCACCCGCAGACAGGGACTAATGCTCTACAAGAGGTATCGCGATACCTCACTACGATACGGAATTGGCAACCCGGCTAAATCTCTTACTGCTGAAATTGCAGGTTTCCTGGCCGATACTGAAAAAACAGTTCGTAACCTGCCATTTGTGTATCAAAGACTATTCGATATAGCACCTTTGGATAACATTTATTTCTACGAACCTAGGCCCAGAACAAATCTTGACCTTAAGAAAGCCTATGAGAATTGGCTCCAGGGACATTACGGGGGTACAGCATTGATTGGAGAAGCTGGAAGTGGCGCCACTACCTTAATTCGTTTCTTTCTGAATGAATTGAAAAGCCCATACCCAGTTACCTGGTTGGGTACGGAAAAGCAAATCTTCAATACTGATGACTTATTCGATTTTTTCAGTCAATCGCTTGATATCCAAAATATTAACCATACAGAAGACTTAATTCGCAGCCTAAACCAGTCCAGCGAAAAACGCATATTTATACTGGAGGATTTGGAGCACTTTTTCCTGAGGAAGGTAAATGGGTTCGATTGTATTCGCGTCTTTATCGAATTGCTCACCAGGACTAATGAGAATATCTTCTGGTTGATCACCGTCAACCAGTTTAGTTATCAATACTTAGTTAAGACAACTGGAATCGATGACTGTTTTTCTTACAATATCCAATTAAGGCCTCTAAGAGCAGAGCAGGTTACCTCCCTGGTTTTGAAACGTCATCGTGTTAGCGGCTTTAGCGTGGTTTACCGGCCACATAAGTTTGATCGCAGAAACGCCAAATTCAAAAAAATGAATCAGGACGAGCAGCAAAGATATCTTCAACAGGAGTACGTCACTAATCTAAATCAAATTGTCGGAGGAAACTGTAGCTTGGCCTTAATCTACTGGTTGCGATCAATAGTGGAGATTGAGGATGATGTGATGTTTATCAGATCTCTCAAGACAGTAGATACTTCTTTCTTACAAAAACTTTCAGAGGAAAAGTTGTTCACTTTACACGCCATGCTACTTCACGATGGTATTACATTAGCCAACCATGCAGAAATCTTCAAGCAGACCACCGAGAAAAGTAAGCTCACCATTCTTCCACTTTATGATGATGGTTTGATCGTATACCGTGATGAAAGATTTCATGTAAATCCTTTATTATTCCGCCAGGTGGCCAATCTATTAACCGACAAGAATATCTTGCACTGATGAAAAAGCTGAAGCTATTGCTTTTGATCTCACTTTGGTGCCTGACTATATCAAGTAGCTGGGCGCAAAATGCTGCGGACACCATGCTAATCCATGCCGATTCTGTAGTGCGTATTTACCTGTCCAGCTCGGACACTGTGGTTATTAATGAATCAGATACGATTTACGTTGTGGATCGGGCAGCGGAAGCCAACACTGCAGTTCAAACTTCGGAAAATGAAGAAGACATTGACCCACGGTCTGTTTTAAAGGTCATTTCGGTTGGGAAAGTCATTTGGTCACTAATATTCCTGGCCTTCGCCTATTTTATTATGAAAGGGTTGACCAGGTTATTGAACCTTTTTGCAGAGCGCAGTGCTCGGTATCGAATTACAGTCAAGGGGTTTATTCCGATACTTCGGGTGTTGGGCTGGGTATTTGCCGTTTACATCATTATTGGTGGAGTAATCCACCCCCCGGCCGAAACAGTGATTGCGGTGGCGGCCTCCATCGGAATTGCTGTAGGTTTCGCTGCACAGGATATACTTAAAAATATTTTTGGTGGATTGATCATCATCATTGATAGACCTTTCAAAGTTGGAGATAAAGTTGAGATTGGGAAATATTATGGTGAAGTGGTAGAAATTGGGCTGAGGTCTACTCAGATGGTTACCCCTGACGATTCATTGGTGAGTGTTCCAAACGGAGAAATGATGAATCAGTCCGTCTCAAATTCCAATGCCGGTGAACCAAATTGCCAGGTAGTAGCAGAAATCTACCTTCCGATCACAGTAAACACGGATCAGGTCAGAAAAATAGCCCTAGAGGCGGCCCAGGTAAGTCGCTACATCTACCTGAACAAACCGATCAAGGTGCTTTTCTTTAATGAAATGCATGAACGACGTTCCTATCTTAAAATGCGCCTGAAAGCCTATGTAATGGATATCAGGGATGAGTTCAACTTCAAAAGTGATATGACAGAGATTGTACTTAGCGAACTGGTAAAACAGAAAATAGTCAATCCTGAAGATCTATTTTAGAGCCACAAAGTGAAGATTGTAGTTCTTTCTACTAGCAGCAGCCTTTACTCTACCCGTAGATTGGTGGAAGCAGGAATTGACCGTGGTCATCAAGTGGAAGTGGTCGATCATCTAAAATGCAATCTGGTTACCGAGAAACAGAACCCTCATATCCTTTACATGGGTCATTCTCTGGATGACGCCGATGCGGTGATTCCCAGAATTGGGGCCTCGGTAACTTTCTATGGTGCAGCGGTTATTCGCCAGTTTGAGATGAGAGATATTTTCACCGCAGTCCCCAGTCAGGCCTTAATGCGGTCTCGTGATAAACTGCACTGTTTACAGATTTTGGCCAAAGCCGGTTTGGGAGTACCAAAGAGTGTCTTTACCAACTACAGCCGGGATGTAAATGAAGTGATCAAAGCTGTGGGTGGAGCACCGCTGGTGGTTAAATTGTTGGAAGGCACACAAGGACTTGGGGTAGTGCTGGCGGAAAACGAAAAAGCCGCAAAATCGCTAATTGAGGCGTTCTACGGATTAAAAGCACGGATCATAGTACAAGAGTTTATTGCGGAGGCTCATGGCTCAGATATAAGGGTGCTGGTAGTAGATGGACGAGTAGTGGGTGCCATGATCAGGCAAGCTCCTGAAGGCGAATTCAGGTCTAACCTGCATCGAGGTGGCAATGCCAAACTGGTCGAACTGACACCAGAAGAAGAAGAAACAGCCGTTAAGGCCGCTCGGTATATGCAATTGGGCGTAGCTGGTGTGGATTTACTACGTTCGGACCGCGGACCACTGATAATCGAAGTTAACTCCTCTCCAGGACTGGAAGGGATTGAGAGCGCCACCGGAAAAAATATTGCTGGGAAAATTATTGAGTACCTGGAGCACAATGTAAATAATAGAGTTCCATCACTCGATCACTAGTGTTATAAACCCACACCAATCCTCATGAAACCAATTACTGCACCGTGTCTGCTGTTCTTACTGGCTTGCCAGAAGCCCTACCACCAGCAGTTGACTTATCCGAATCCGATGTCCTGAACGGATCTTTGGTTCAGGTCTTTGATCTGGTGGTCAACGTTAATGATTTCTACTCAAATTGGGAACAGCGGAAAGTTCGTAGAGATATGGGAGATGCGGGATGAAGGTTGGAAACTGCTTATCGATATCTGAAACTCTAACTTCTCCTCTGAAATGTAGGTCTAAGAGCGGTTAAATAAGCGGATCACCGCATTTACTAGCTTCTTTTCTTTCTCCCAAAAAAAAGAAAACTGCCCGAAAACAAAACCATAAGCCAAAAGCAATACTTGGTATAGGGGGAATACCAAAACCAGGTAACTTATGGTTTTTAGCCATCCATTAGCATTGGTAATTCCGAGCACCTGAAAAATAATAGGACGTATCCATACCACTGTCATACCGGTGAGTGCAAAAACAACTAATATGATCACCACCTGAAATACACTGGTTAGCCCCCACTTCTTTTTCATCCTTTCCAAAAACGACTGTTTTTGCTGCGCTTCTTCCATCTGGTTAGTTTACTTCTACGTCTAGCTGATAATAAACAGTATCTTTAAACATCAGCTTGTGATAGCCTCTGATAAGGTAATGCTCTAGCATTCCATCTTCATTAGTTGATAAAGTCAACTCTCTAAAATTGCAATATAATAGATTTTCTTCCTTAAAACTTGACTTCCAACTGGACACTTTATCAGAGGAGTCAAATACAATTTCCATATCCAGGATCCCAGAACCAGTACTATCGGTCAACTCATATAAGATGATACGCTCACCTTCCTTGGTGTTTAATTCATTGGTTTGGTAGGCATCAATAAGTACTGGTTTATTGATGTCATGCTCTTTGAATATCCTGAGCTCTTTTTCCCATTGGTCTCTGCTAAGGCTATCGATTACGGTTGATTCTTGACGGAGCCCAAAGCTTGCCGTCTTCAACAATTGATTTTCATTTTCCCCCAATCTCGTAACCTGCTGATCGATAAATTCTGGAATACTAAAGTACTTATCTACCAACTCCGTCTTTTTACCAGCACATGAAACCAGTAGCATTACTAAAAAAATGAAACTGCTCTGCTGAGAACAGAATTTAAAATAACAGGTCAATCTCATAATAAACTATCCCCGGTCATCTCAGCGGGTTGCTCAAGACCCATTAATTCCAAAATGGTAGGCGCCAGGTCACCCAGTTTACCGTCCTTTATGGGTCTGTTATAGGAATTGTCAATCAGTATGCAAGGCACCAAATTGGTAGTATGGGCAGTATTCACTGATCCGTCCTCATTGATCATACAATCCGAATTACCATGGTCCGCTATAATGATAACTGTATAATCATGAGCCAACGCTGATTCAACCACTGCTTGGGCACATTGATCTACTGTTTCACAAGCTTTCACCGCAGCTTCAAATACTCCAGTGTGGCCTACCATGTCTGGATTAGCAAAATTGAGACATATAAACCCTGCCTTCTCAGCCTCTAACTCTGGTATGATTTTATCCCGAATATCTTCAGCACTCATCTCAGGTTTCAGATCGTAAGTAGCCACCTTTGGGGATGGACAAAGAATCCGTTTTTCACCTTCGAAAGGTTCCTCTCGTCCTCCTGAAAAAAAGAAGGTAACATGTGGGTACTTTTCGGTTTCTGCAATCCTGATTTGTTCTATTCCCTGTTTGCTCAGTACCTCTCCCAATGTTTGATCCAAATTATCCTTATTGAATACTACTTTCACCCCGTTAAAGGTGGTGTCGTAGTTGGTCAATGTTATGTAATTCAGGTTAAGCTTAGTCATCCCGAACTCAGGAAAGTCTTTCTGGGTTAAAGCCTGAGTTATTTGCCGACCCCTGTCAGTTCTAAAATTAAAGCAAATAACGGTATCACCCTCCTCAATCAGCCCCACTGGTTCACTATCGGCATTAATGGTGATAATCGGTTCAATAAATTCGTCAGTGATTCCGGCTTTGTATGAACGGCCAATGGCTTCGGTAGCGTTTCGTGAATAATAGCCTTTACCATTTACCAGAGCGTCATAGGCCTTTTGTACTCGATTCCACCTCTTATCACGGTCCATGGCATAATATCTGCCAATAACCGAGGCTAATTCTCCCCCTTTGCTGTTGAGAAACTGCTGCAGGTCTGCAATGTATTTAATGCCCCCATTGGGGTCGGTATCTCTACCATCAGTGAAGGCATGAATCCTTATCTGATTTGAAAGGCCTTGCTGCTGGGCCAACTCACATAATCCCTTTAGATGATCAATATGAGAATGAACCCCTCCATCAGAAACCAAGCCAATAAAATGTAGCTTATTCCCTGACTTTTTGGCATCCTCAAACGCGGCTTGTAAAGTTGGATTATTACCCAATGAACCGTCCTCAATGGCTTTGTTTATTTTTACCAGGTCCTGATAAACCACACGACCGGCACCAATATTCATATGGCCTACCTCCGAGTTGCCCATTTGACCGGCAGGCAGGCCAACAGCTAATCCGCTCGCGTTTAATCGACTATGGGGGTATTTTCCCCAAACGTCATCCATGAATGGCGTGTTGGCGCTGTGTATGGCTGAAACCTCAGGATTAGTCGCCAATCCCCACCCATCCAGAATCATTAATAGTATCTTTCTATTCATGCTGCAAATATAAATATCCAAAGTTAGGTTTGTAACTCATAATAGTTTGTATTAATTTAAAATTCTCCTAAATACCGATCGACGCATGCTCAGCTACTTTTGGCACAATTTTGGTGAGATGCAAAGGGCAAATCAAAAGACTTATGTTTAGCAACAGGACGGGACTATACTTATTACTATTTCTGGTAATGACTGCTACTGCTGTTTATCAACCTGCTTACGGCCAAAGTGAGGTCATAAACAATGTCCGTTCATCCATAAAGGCTGGAAGCTCCAAAGCTTTGTCGAACTATCTCGGTGATATGATTTCTTTAGAAATAGACGGTGTGCAGTCTAATTACAGTAAAACTCAGGCTGAATACGTATTGAAGGACTTTTTTAAGAAATACCCTCCCAACGACTTTCAGTACGTGCATCAGGGTGCCTCGGAAGGCGGATTAAAATACGCCATTGGCAGGTATAGCTATGAAGGGGGTTCATTTAGGGTAGTGCTCAGATCCAAAGTGGTTGATGGATCCTACAAGGTTAGTAGCTTGGACTTCAACAAAGAATAGGGAGCAGGGTTCCCATGAATGAACTGTCCTATTTAACCGATTCAGCGATATCGCAGTTCATTGCGGAGGCTTTACAAGAAGATATCGGCGGAGGAGATCACAGTTCATTGGCTTCAATTGGAGATCATCACACAGGTGCTGCCCATTTACTAGTCAAATCTACCGGCGTGCTGGCTGGTGTAGATCTTGCCGAACGAATATTCCATACCATAGATGAATTGCTGCAGGTTGAGTTGCTTAAAAACGACGGAGATGCGGTTGCCCCTGGTGACATTGGTTTGATAGTAAGAGGTAAAGCGCGTTCTATTCTTTCAGCAGAACGATTAGTGCTTAATTGTATGCAGCGCATGAGTGGCATAGCCACCTACACCCGGCATCTGAATTCCCTAATATCCGGTACTGGTGCCCGTTTGCTGGATACCAGAAAAACTACACCCAATTTTAGACTTCCTGAAAAATGGGCGGTGGCCATCGGTGGTGGTACTAATCATCGATTCGGTCTGTACGATATGATCATGCTAAAAGACAATCATATCGATTACGCAGGGGGAATTATTGAGGCGATCAATGCCACCAAAAATTACCTTGAACGAACAAAACTTAACTTAAAGATCGAGGTTGAAACCCGTGATTTAGATGAAGTAAACCAAGTGCTAAAAGCTGGTGGAGTTCATCGAATTCTACTCGATAACATGGAACCCTCACAATTAAAAGCGGCGGTCGAACTTATTGATGGACGTGTCGAATCGGAAGCATCGGGTGGCATCACAGAAGATACCATTGCAGAAATTGCTCGAACCGGAGTAGATTATATTTCGGTAGGAGCATTAACCCACTCTGTAACCAGTTTGGATTTGAGTTTGAAGGCACTTTAACCCCATTTAAAAACCAATGGTTAATGGTGTCTTGGCCTGATTTTCCTATTATATTTGTGCCCCTATAACTGAACTCCTACTATGATCGTTAAGACCAAAAAGTATAAACTGGAAACTGGCACCTATATAAAAATTGGCCTACTTAATATTCTGAAAGAGCAATGGTGGGTTTTTTTAATTTATCTCGCCCTATGCGCCATGTACCTGGTTATTCCTTCCTGGTGGTGGATTATAGGCGCAAGCATAGCATTGGTTTTGTATATTCTTTTCTGGGTCATTCAGTTTGCCGGAATCCCACAGTTGGAGCAAAATAAAGTACTTTTTGAAAAGTTAGGTTATGAAATCGATAGCCGCCAAATCCTGGTTAAAGTAAGTACTAAACAGGGCATGCCCATAACCTGGGACATGGTCAAAAGGGCCACTGTCAATAAGAATGACTTCGTTCTGGTGGTTTCCAAAGCACAACTGATCCACCTACCTTTCCGTATTTTCAATAATGAGAACCAAATAAAGTTTGTGGAGACCATCCTCAAGAGGAAAGGACTAACTAAATAGCCACGGACTACAGTACTTGCAGCTTTTTGTAGTTCTTACACAACACCAAGCCAGATATCAAAGTAAAGGCTGCCAAAGTAAAATAGGCATAGATGATGTGGTTGGATTCTGCGAAAAAAGCCAGAGAGAATATCATAACAAAGATCACCCTCATCAAAATATTCAACACACTGAAAACGCTGTTTACCCGTCCAATCACGTTGTTGGGAACATGAGCGAACAGGTAGCTGACCCGAAGTACCCTGGTACCGGCATTGGTAAACCCGATAAGTAAGCCTGTAACGAAATAATACGGTACCGTATAGATGAAACCACAAAACAGTAGCAATAGGGTGGTCAGAAAAATCATCAAGATGATGGCCAATACCCGATTAATCCCTGTGGTCAGCTTGCCAATAAAAATTCCGGCGGTTAGCGCTCCGATGCCATAAAGCATTTCCATAGTACCAAATATCTCACCTCCGGCAGCCAATACATTAGTGATATACATGGGCATGACTGTGAACAAACTAACCAGCATTATGACAAAAATGCAGTGACTGAAAAAGCCAAATAGAAAAATGAGCTGATGATCCATCAGGAAATTAAATCCGGTCTTAAGCCTGTCGATCAGCTTACCCTTATCCACTTCAAATTTCTTATCTGGAATATATTTGATGAAATAGATCAAAAACACGGAGATCAGGTAGGTAATAGCGTCTAGGGTGAAAATTTCATGTATTTCCCAAGCTTCTATCCGGACAGGTCCCAACAAAGGAACATTTACATCAATCCCCTCCAATAACACTACTGCCAGTGCTCCCGCAATCACATTGGTTGCTTGTCCTACGATTTCAATGTAGCTGGTAACCCGGGTATAGTGTTCAGGGGTGGTGATCTCCTGAGCAAAGGCATACAGATTCGGATAATGCATTCTATACCCGAATACGGTAATGGTAAAAACAATCATAATCATGGATAGGGGTAAAGGACCTGAAAACCATCCGCTAAGGGCTACTGCGGTTAATACCAAGCCCTCCACCATGTTAGTGGCCAGAAATAGTTTCTTGCGATCGAAACGATCGACCAGGGCGCCTGCATAAATGCCCCAGAAAATATTGCCAAAAGTTACAATGCCAAATAGTAGATTGAAGGTTGAGGAGATATCTAATTTGGCAAAATACCAGGGAATGGCCAGCATGGAAACCCCTTGGGCAAAACCGGAGATAGCATTAGCACTGAACAGCAGTACGAGGGCCTGTTGGTTTTTCAATTATTTGTATATTATCTGATCTCCGGATTGTCGCCTGGGTGTAATTTAGTCACAATGACGAATAACCAAAAAGACCTGGTAAGCGAGGCTAGAATAAAAGTGGCTCGTTTCTGCTCCTACAGAGAGCGAGCACCCCAGGAGGTACGAAGAAAACTCAACCACTACGGATTGAATGACCATCAAGTTGAGGAGGTATTAAAAGACCTGAAAGCAGAAGACTTTGTCAACGAGAGCCGTTTCGCCTCCGCCTATGCTAATGGGAAATTACGAATCAATAAATGGGGAAAGATAAAAATTAAGCAGGGGTTGGAGCACCATGGTATAAAACCTGACTTAATCGACAAAGTTATACGCGAATTGCCAGAAGACCGATATCGTGCCACTTTGATCAATCATATTCAAAGAAAGAATCGCACCCTGGATACTTCTGATACCTTTATTCGTAATCATAGAATCGCACAATTCGCAATATCCAAAGGCTTTGAACCCGATATGGTATGGGAATATTTGAATCATAAATCTTAAATCTAAGAGCTAAGAGCTGGAGTAATAATAGGTGATACTAGATGTTAGATGTTAGATCTTAAATATTACATATTAGATCAATTGGGGTTCGGGGGTAAGGTAGTAATCCGAAGATTTCTAAAGTGAATTTCGGCTCCTTCGGATTCCAAGCAAATATGTCCCTTTTTTTGGGTTGATTTACTGATACCGTTTACAAAAGTGCCGTTTACGGATAGTTTCACTACACCATCCACGCAAACTACATCATAAGTATTCCATTGACCCCTTGGCTTACAGAGATTTCGGATGGATTTACTTCTGACTCCTCTGGGATTATCGGGTACGATATCTACCCCTCCCACTCCAAACAGTTCACCATGAACATAAGCCTCTGGTGGTTTCTTCCCGTCTCTGGTATTGAGATTGACCCAATCCAGTTCCAGCATTTGTACCTCAACCCCATCCGGTAGCCGGTTTTCTCCTGGTATTGCCTGGCTCCATACAAAGGTACCGGAGTTACCACCTGCTTCCATGTGCTTCCATTCAATATGCATGATGAAGTTTTCATATTCCTTTTGCGATCGCACTACTCCTATGGGATTGCCATAGCATATCACTCCTTCTTCATTAGTAGCCCAGGTTTCTGGTTCGGTATTGACATTTAACCATTTTATATCTTGCCCGGATCCCTGCTGATCGCTGTAGGTAAGGTCCCAAGACCACTCTTTTCCGAATTCAAATTCAAAATGCTGACCCTGACCATGAAAAACCAATGGTACTACCAAACACAACGCTATATGAAGTATTGTAGATGCTGGATTCATGCCTGGCTATAGGACCTGGGTTTTACCAGGAACTGCAATGTTACCATCAGGCCACTCCAGATCCCAGCTGTATTGATCTATTTTGGGACCGTTGGTTAGATTGGAGTTTAAAGCTTCATCCCAGGTAATGGTCTGGCCGCTGTAGGACACCATCCGTGCCAATATGCCCAACATGGTGGTGTTGGCCATCCACTCGCCATCGTTGGTGGGTTGTCCGTTTCGGATAGAAGCGAAGAACTCATCATGTTCAGTTTGATACATGTTATTTGTTTCTCCTGAGTAGGTCCATTCGCTACCGTTTGATATGTGATGTTTCCCTTTACGGTCGATGTGAGCAGTGCCTTTGGTGCCTACAATATCAAGTATTTGTTTCGAAGAACAGCCGTTGTACTGTCGGCCAAAGTGATAACCTCTGGCACCATCCTGGTATTGAAATTCTACCGCCAGATGATCGTATATATTGCCATATTTCTCATCAGTGCGCACCTGTCGCCCTCCTATTCCCACAGCATTTGCTGGAGTTTGGTTTTTCATGGCCCAGGCCATAAGGTCGATATTATGCACATGCATTTCTACCACAAAGTCGCCTGAAAGCCAATCGTAGTAGTACCAGTTTCTCAACTGGTATTCCATTTGAGTCCATTGCGGCTGCCTAGGCTTGTACCATAGTTCACCTCCGTAGCGGGTAGAATTCATCGATTTGATCTCGCCAATTTCTCCATTCAGGATTCGTTCAAAAAAAGCCCTTTTGGCATTATCGTAACGCAAGCAGTATCCCGATGTCAGGGACAATCCTTTTTCCTTGGCTAGTCTTGCCGCTTCCAGTACCTTCCTAACCCCAGGTGCATCAACAGCCATCGGTTTTTCAGCAAACACGTGCTTGCCAGCCTCTATTGCCGATTTTAGGTGATCCGGTCTAAATGCAGGTGGGGTAGCCAGCAATACTACATCAACTCCGGAATTAATTAATTTTTGATATGCGTCAAAACCAATGAATCGGTGCTCCTCATCGACTAAAACTTGTTTGGGGTTTATCTCAGCAATAGCCTGCAAGGATTGTTGTAATCGATCTGGAAAGATATCGGCCATGGCATGTAAGGTAACCTGCGGATCGGCTTTCAAGGCCTGACCGGCTGCCCCAGTTCCACGTCCGCCACATCCAACTAGTCCCACTTTTAAAGTCCTTTCGTCGGTTTCAAATTTGGGCCTGGCTTGTACAATATTAAACCCCATGGACCCTCCTAATACCGCCACTCCTGTCTTTTTGATAAATTTCCGCCTATGCTTTCCAGTTGCTTTCATGATAATCTTCTTTTCTAATACCTACTTGATGAAATAAGTTACCGGTAGCAATTGACAATTAAAAATTAATAGTGAACAATGATTTGGAGACTGAAAATTGAAAGATTGGGGATGGTTAGTCTCTAAGGATTCTAACCGTATTTAAATCAAATACGATGACCGCCTTTTTCCCGGAAATCTCTTCCAACAATGGCTTTAGTACCGTCTCTGCATTTTCCCTGGCTTGCATCAATATTCCTGATTCAATGGCGGCTTGTTTTATTTGTTTCTCAGCACTTTGATAAGCTTCTTCGATAAATGTTTTTTCGCTGGTAAAGATCCCTGTCTCCAGCGCATAGATTCGGGTGTTATCTAAGTCAAGCTTAAAGTAGCATAGCTCCGGAGGTGGCAGTTGTACAATAATGCTGTCAGCAGTTTCACGAATATGCCTAACTTCCATCCTGGTAAGGTCAATGCAACCTACTGCTTCTCCCTTGGATATTAAGACTGCTCTGGAATCGTTCTCAAGCTTGAAAAGATTGTAAAAATCTTTTCCCACTTTCTCAATCTCGGTTATTTCCTGGAACTGGTACTTGATCAACTCCAACTTACCCATGGTAACCATTTGGTCCAGTACCAGAGTATGGCTTTGGACGGTTTGGTCCTGCTTTTCCGGAAACAATTCTATTTGCGGCCAGTAATACCAAAACCAAAGGGCTACCATTGCTGTAAGTATCCACG
>JANQPK010000314.1 GCA_028289505.1 Cyclobacteriaceae bacterium | reverse complement strand
AGGCTGACCTTATCATTGATAATATTAATACTTTAACCCTGGAACGAATGATGGAAATGGTATGAAAACTGTCAATAGACAAGGATTATTCTTTTCTCTGGTAGCGTTGGTTTTCCTGTTACAGGTATGTCAACCACCCCTGGAATTTGACCTGTATCTTCATAATGGAACCATCTATACTGTAAATGAAAACCAGCCGCAGGCCAGTGCTATTGGGGTGATCGATGGCAGTATCGTCTATGTAGGTGATGGTACAGGGGTTGAAAACAAGTTGCCTGAAAAAACTTCGGTGATCGATCTAAAGGGGCTAACCGTCACTCCAGGTTGGATAGAAGGGCACGGTCATTTTATGGGGATGGGATATAACAAGCTCAATCTAGACCTATCATCCGCGGGCAGTTACCAGCAGCTGGTAGAAATGGTGGCTAAGGCGGTCAAAAATACCCCACCTGGAGAATGGATCGTGGGAAGAGGCTGGCATCAGAGTAAATGGGTACCACAACCTGATACCCTGGTAAAGGGTTTCCAAACACACCACCAGCTCAGTGCGGTTTCCCCTGAAAATCCAGTTTATCTCCGACATGCCAGTGGCCATGCTGGATTTGCCAATGCCAAGGCCATGGAGATAGCCGGTATACGCAGTCTTGTAATTGAGGAAGCCCCACAAAACGTAGGTCCTGGTGGTGAAGTAATCAAAGACGAACTGGGTAATCCTACCGGTGTTTTCAACGAAACTGCTATGGGTTTGATCACCAAACACATCCCTAAAACCTCTGAAGAGATGGATCAAAAAGCCTTGAGATTAGCGGTCGAGGAGTGTTTGCAATATGGGATCACCAGTTTCCATGACGCGGGTATTTCTCAACAAACCATAGATCTATATCGAAAGGCCATCGACGATAGTGTGATGGCTATCCGTATGTGGGCCATGCTTAAAGGAGATGATCAAAAGTTGCTGAACCGATGGTATGAGTCCGGCCCGGAAATTGGCTATGGCAACCAACACCTTACGGTTAGATCCATTAAGATGTTCATGGATGGGGCTCTTGGTTCCAGAGGCGCCTGGTTGTTAGAAGAATACAGCGACCGGCCCGGACACTTTGGCCATTCAACCACTCCCATCGATTCAGTACTAATTGTTTCAAAGTCTGCGCTTAACCATGGGTTTCAGGTTTGTTCGCATGCTATTGGTGACCGGGCCATCAGAGAAGTGCTGGACCGCTATCAACAAGCGTTTGAATTATTTCCAGAGCAAGCCACGGATGCCCGATTCAGAGTAGAGCATGCCCAACATATTAGTGCCGCTGATCTACCTAGGTTTTCCGAACTCGGGGTTATTGCGGCTATGCAAGCCATACATCTGTCATCAGATCGACCCTGGGCAGCGGGGCGTATGGGCCTAAGGCGAATAAAAGAAGGTGCTTATGTTTGGCAGAAACTACTGCAGTCGGGAGCAATTGTGGTGAACGGCAGTGATGTTCCAGTAGAACCACTGGATCCATTGGCCTCATTCTATGCTTCGGTTACCCGCAAGACTTTGGAAGGTAAGCCTGAAAACGGTTATGAGCCTGATCAGAAAATGAGCCGTGAGCAGGCTTTGAGGTCCTATACCTTAGATGCTGCTTTTGCCGCTTTCGAGGAGCAAATAAAAGGCTCGGTAGAGGTTGGAAAGCTGGCGGATCTAACGGTCTTTTCTCAAGATATCATGCAAGTCCCCGAAGCAGAGATTCGAAATACCAAAGTGGTTTATACCATTGTAGGAGGGAAAGTATATCCCATCAATCATGAATAGTTATTTAATAAGCATAGTGCTGATAGTATTGATTGCTCAAGAAAGATGCATCGGCCAACTCAGTTTAAAGCATTGTCCAGACCGGCAGTGCATTGAGGTATTCAAATCCAACCTGGATGAGCCAGTAGTCACTCACAACTTAAAGGATACCATGCGTCCCTACCTTCATCCTGTACTTCCTCCGGATGGTAATGGGATCCTAACGGAAAACCAACCCGCACATCATCCACATCAAACAGGGATCTACTGGGGCCTTAAAAAAGTAAATGGACGCGACTATTTTATGAATAACCAAGGTGATTTCTATCAGAAAGTCCGTCACCAGATTCTTTTAGATTCTGGTGAACAGGTGAAATGGGAATCAGTCTATTTACTACTAGACCAAATAGGAGAAGCGGTACTGCGAGAAACTCAAACCTGGGCTTTAAAGGAATCGAATGGGTGCTTTCTGCTGGACCTCACCTGGAAAGGTACCGCTATCCAAAAGGTATCCATAGACCAGTTTTTTGTAGGAGGGCTTTTCATTCGGATGCCTTATCATGCAGACATTGAAGGTCAGGCGGTTAACGCCCTGGGTGAGGTTGATTATTCCCAAGCTGAGGGTCACAGGGCCATTTGGGTCAATGTTGGCATGGAAATATCGGGTCGTTCGGACTGGGGCAATATTGCCATATTGGATCACCCACAAAATGAGGTTTTCCCAAGCCCGTGGCGGATTGACCATCAGTTGGGAGTGGGTCCTTCACGACAAATCTTAGGCGGATACAGTATTGAGCCGGGCACTTCCACCGTGGAAAGATACCGAATGGTGATTTATTCCGGGACATCAGACCCGGACCGTCTGGACGAGTTATGGCAGCAGTACATCTGTGAAACTCACCGCCAAAATTGAAGACGAGAATCAATCATATCGACCTTTTGATATGGAGCGCAACATTGTTGGTTTTAGGGAACTGTACCAGTGAGACCAAGAGTATAGACACTTTTGACAACTATATTGATTGGGGTATCTACCGAGGTGACAACAAGGGGAATCAATATTCTGAACTGGACCAGATCAATCTTGAAAATGTACAGCAGCTGGCAATTGCCTGGGAGTATCATCACGGAAATCCAGCACCACCTTCCATGTACAGCAACCCTATTGTGATCGACGGGTTGTTGTATTTTACTGCCCCAAATCTGGATGTAATTGCCATCAACGCCAAAAATGGTGAAGAGATTTGGCGGTTTGTGGCTGCCGATCATAGCATTAGTGGTGAAGAAACCAGCGGTCGGAATCGCGGTGTCGCCTACTGGGCTGACCATAATGGAGATCGGATTTTTTCATTTGTGAAAAACAAAATCTACGCACTAGATGCTAAAACCGGAAAGCAGATCACCTCATTCGGGGACAAAGGTTATATCGACTTGAATTATGATCTTCCGGTGGATCCCAGTACCGCTGCTGTTGAAATGACCACTCCGGGTATAGTCTATGAGGATCATTTGATTGTAGCAGGACGAGTTTCAGAGGGATATAACTCCACTCCCGGTGATGTTCGCAGCTACAATGCCAACACTGGGGCCCTCGAATGGATATTTCACACGGTGCCGCTGCCTGATGAGGAAGGATATGAAACCTGGAATTTTGAGGATGGGGAAACTTACGGTGGCGCCAATCCATGGGGTGGATTTACACTGGACCGAGAAAGGGGTTGGGTCTTTTTTGCTACTGGTTCGCCAGCGCCAGATTTCATCTACGGAGGTACCCGAAAGGGTGCTAATCTCTTTGGCAACTGCGTGGTAGCCTTAGATGCCCAAACCGGTAAAAAGATCTGGCATTATCAGAATATCCATCACGATATCTTCGACTATGATAACCCTCCGGCCCCCATACTTTGCAGGCTTACCATTGAGGGGCAACCTAAGGAGGTAGTAGTGCAATTCACCAAAATGGGGCTCACTTTCGTATTGGATATGGAAACAGGGGAGCCAGTATTCCACACCCCGGAAGTACCGGTTCCTCAAACCACCATTCCGGAAGAGGAATCGTGGGCTACTCAACCTATTCCCGAAAAACCCCCTCCATTGGTCAGAACTCATATTACGGAAAATGACCTTACCGATATATCACCTGAAGCCCATGCCTATGCCCTGGAGCAATTTCGTAAATACACCTCGGGGCCACTGTATACACCAGCTGACGAAACTGGAGTCATTACTACCCCTGGACATCAGGGTGGTAACGAATGGGGAGGGGGTGCCTTTAATCCCAATACCAATATGATCTTTGTAAATGCCAACGAGGCTCCCACTATCAACCGGTTGGTAAAATTCTTTGATAGTGGAAATGAAGAAGTGCCCGCTTTGAGAGGAGCAACGGTTTACAATCAGAATTGCAGTGGCTGCCATGGTATTGCAAGACAGGGACTGGCACCTGCGATCCCGGCACTCACCAATATCCTTCTCGATAGCACAGCGATTCGCACCACCATTGTAAACGGCAGGGGCTTGATGCCAGCATTTCCCCAGCTGGATGATCAATCCATCGAAGACTTACTAGCCTTTCTGGAGCTTTCAACTGATGTATTTGAAAATATGTCATCCCAGGGGAAAGTAAAGTACTCCAGTGACGCTCCTTTTTTTAATGATCATGAAGGGTTCCCTGCTATCAAACCTCCTTGGGGAAGCCTAAACGCCATCAATTTGGCCAGTGGTACCCTTGAATGGAAGGTTCCTCTTGGTGAGCATTTAGAGCTAAGTAAAAGGGGTATACATCAAACCGGCAGCAAAAACTTTGGCGGTCCCATAGCTACCGCTGGAGGACTGCTTTTTATAGCAGCGACACCTGATGAAAAGATCAGAGCGTTTGATCAGAAGGATGGGCGTCTGCTATGGGAGCATCAATTGCCAGCAGCAGCTTATGCCACACCCAGCACCTACATGATAGACGGAGTACAGTATGTGGTGGTAGTATGTGGTGGTGGTGGAAAGCTAAACACCCCTCTTGGAGATGCAGTGGTGGCATTCGCCCTGAAAAGCAATTAAAACATTATCAAGAAGGATGCTGAAATCCGATTACCGTTAATTTTAACAGTATTCTCTGATGATGGGTGCTTATCCCCCATGTTAGAAAGATAGTGATACCTCAATTGGGTCCCGACACTAATCCTCCTCAATTGTTTTAGGAAACCAACTCCCCCCCAGCCTCCCAGGACATTGTTTCTAATGGGAACAGCTTCTCCGGTTTGCGTATTGGTTATTACCCCATCCCTTACCGTCTCTGTGGTACGCTCTGACTGGTAATTGATGAAATGATCGTAATTGGCGCCTAGATTGAGGTACAACAGGCTAGTTCCCACATGCATACTATATTTAAGGGCAAAGGGAATAGACACAGTGGTATATTCCATAGAAGTTTGGTGTAATTCCTCATAACCATTGAATTCGATATGCTTTGCTCCATTAAATTTTGTGTTGAACAGCTGGACTTCAACCTGAAAAGATATTCTATTCGACATGCGAGGAGAATTAATATCAAATAAAAGTCCGATAAATGGATCTAAAGATTGGTAAGAGTCATTCAGATGTCGGAAGTCAATATAACTGCTACTTATGTCCTCAGGTCGGATTTCAGAGCGGACCAAGCCAACTTGTACACCAAAGTTTACTCTATACCAGGGCTGTTTATCTTTGACTACCACCACTGGTTCTCCTGTACATTGGTTATATTCGACCACGTATCTGGTTAAATCTTCTTCTCTGAACTTTAAAGACTCTAGGGATTTTGCAAGCTTATGGTTGCAATCGCCAGTAAAATAGGAAACCTTGCCTAGCCAGGAATTGTCGTGCTTATATTTCTTTACGTTTTTGAAGGTACCATCAGGAGCCATTTCAGCTTGGTCAACTAATGTCTTTGTTGGGGGATCCAGTGTTACAATTTCATTTTGCTTGCTCATTATAAAGCTGCTCCCCGATTTGAACAGGGTGAGATTCCCCATAACCAGAACTTCCACAAAAACGCCTTGTTCAATCCCACTCATATACAATTTGTCGTTCTTCCAGCCATAGGCGGCTATCTGCTCAGGAGCATATTCTCCCGGTAAGCCTTCAACAACAAACTGACACCGTTGATAGTTTTTGGCTGGAGTTGCGTAGTTGATTTCTCCATGAATAGTGTCATTTTCTAAGGTGACAATAAATCCTTGACGGAAATCCTGAGCAATAGTGTTAAGTGTAAAGATCAGTATGGTAGGCAAGAAGATTGATACGCGTTTCATGAAATACTGCATTTAAAAAATCAATATGACCCATGTCAAAAGTAAACGATATATCAATGATAAGTCAGTTTAATTAGCATGAAGCATTACATACGCAACTTCGCTAAGGGTTTTGTGTATATCCAGGATCGACCCTCTTTCTAAGCTGTGCTACGGTCTTGCCGGTTAGCGGAAAGCTGCTATAATATTTGCCAGAAATAACCAGGTGCTTGAGGCAAAGTCAGAAGGTCAACGGTTTTTTGATTAAATTAAGTGACTTGATGCTACCTATTGCATTCAGGTTTACCAAAACCATTTATATACTTATCAACTATGACTACCAGAAGAAGAGAGTTTATCAGGAAAAGCCTGGTGGGGACTACAGGTGTAGCCGTGGGTTTGAGCTTTAGCGCCAAATCCTACGCCTCCATTATTGGGGCAAATGAAAGAATTAATATCGGGGTAATTGGAATTCGAGGACAGGGAAACGGACACATTAAAAAATGGGTACAGTTAACCGAGAATCGTAACGTTTGGTTGCGCACCATTTGTGATGTGGATGAGAATTTATTTGCAGAACGAATAAAGACGGTAGTTGATGCAGGCCACCAAGCTCCAAAAACGGAATGGGATATGCGGCGTCTGTTCGACGACCCTGATATTGATGCCGTTTCCATTGCCACCCCTAATCATTGGCATGCCTTGGCCACCATCTGGGCAGCTCAGGCGGGAAAGCATGTTTATGTGGAAAAACCATCCAACCACAATGTATTTGAGGGTAGACAAATGGTAGAGGCTGCTGCAAAGTACAAGGTCCGTGTACAAGTAGGTTTTCAGAATCGCTCAATTGCCAACGTAAGAAAAGCAATTGAATTTCTTCACCAAGGCGGCATCGGAGACGTTTACATGGCTAAAGGTAACTGCTACAAGCCCAGAGATTCCTTTGGTATCGCTGAAGATTCAGATCCCCCCGAGGGTTTGCATTACGATATGTGGCTGGGCCCGGCTACTTACCGCCCATACAATGAAAAACGAGGCCATTACAACTGGCATTGGCACTGGAATACAGGTAATGGCGACACCGGAAACCAGGGCCCCCATCAATTCGATATTGCACGCTGGGGCCTTAATAAAAACCAGCACCCCGTTACCATTGTCTCTGCAGGGGGCATATTTGGCATCGACCCCAAAGAGTGCTCACAGGAAACCCCAAACACCCAAACCTCACTCTTTACCTATGAGGATGGCAAGATACTGGAATTCGAAACCCGGGGACGTTACACCAATAGTGAATCCAGTTTGAATATTCGTATAGGCAACATGTTTTATGGAACGGAGGGCTATATGGAAATCAATGGTAGTACCTGGAAAGCCTTCAGACAACGTGAAAAAGAGCCTTTTGCTGGCTCGTCGATGGAGACCTCTGAAACACCAACCGATCCTACCTTTATGGCAGCTCCCGGAGGAGCAGAGCATTATGCCAATTTTGTAGATACCATTCGTTCGGGTAACGACCAGGATCTACACTGCCCCACAATTGAAGGTGTTTTATCCTCAGATCTTCCAATACTGGCCAACCTTGCTTATCGATTAAACCGGCAACTCACCTTTGATGGGAAACAAGAAAAGTTCATCAACGATCCCCAGGCTAATGAGATGCTCACTCGTAAATACCGCAGCCCATATGTGGTTCCTGATGCTGTTTAATGAGGGTTAGCTTAATAGTTTTCCTGGTTACTGCCTGGTTCTGGCACCAAGGGGTTTGTCAGCAGCGTACCTGTCTTATTGAATTGCTGGTAGATAATGAACAAAAGAAAGTCGATTTTCTGATTGATGGCGAACTGTTCACTTCCTACTTGTATTCGGATAAACTTAAAAAACCTGTACTGTGGCCGGTAATATCTGCCTCTGGCAACACATTAACCCGTAGTTATCCATTGGTTCTGAAAGAAGGAGAACGGGTAGATCACGCACATCATGTGGGTGTATGGCTCAACTATGGTAATGTAAATGGACTGGACTTCTGGAATAATTCACAAAATGTGCCAGCTGAAAAGCAGCATCAATATGGCACTATCCATCACAGTACTATCGAAGCTGTAAAAGATGGATTGGGGAAAGCTACCTTAAAAACTACTTCGGAATGGAGGTCATCCGATAACAATTTGATGCTGAAAGAGGCCACTAGTTTTGAAGTTATGGCACTAACTGAAATACGGATTATTGATCGCACCACCACACTTACTGCCATGATCCCAGAAGTACGATTTGCTGATAACAAAGAAGGGTTGTTCGCGATCAGGGTAGCCAGAGCGTTAGAGCTTCCTATGACCAAGCCTACTAAGTTGGTAGGGGCAGAAGGAAAACCAGTTGAAAAGCTGTCCAATCAGTCAGTAAATGGCAATTACCATAGCGCCACTGGGATGCAGGGGAAACTTGTTTGGGGTACACAAGCCAGATGGATGAAACTTTATGGCAGGTTAAACGGCCGAGAAGAGGCTATAATAATCATAGATCACCCGGGAAATCCAGGATACCCGACCTACTGGCATGCAAGAGATTACGGATTGTTTTCAGCAAATCCTTTGGGACAAAAGGTATTTAGTAAAGGTGAGAAAGAACTAAACTTCAACTTGAATGCAGGAGAGTCAGTAACATTTCGTTACCGCTTAATACTGGCCTCCTCATCGATAACCAACCGTCAGATCGACAAGTTAGCCGACCAGTTTGCAATTAAATAAACTAAATTCTTTATTTGATAATGAGCCACAAAATTACCTATTCAGGAATCAATAAGGTGGTGGAAAATGATGATGAATTCAGCTCCATTCTCGACCTTTCTATAGCAAACCAGATTCCCCATCTTCACGAATGTGGTGGTCATGGCAGATGTACTACTTGCCGGGTTCGCATTCTTGAGGGCTTGGAAAACCTTAATCGAAAATCTCAGACTGAACAAGAGACATCGTTTATAAGGAAGTGGGATCCTTCAATACGATTGGCTTGTCAGGCATTTCCTCATGGTGACATCAAGTTACAACGCTTGATTTGGTCAATGGGTGAGGTCAATCAACTTCAAACAGAACTTGCCCCGGTTGGCGAAGCGGATGAGCGTCCCATTGCCATCCTATTTTGCGATCTGAGAAATTTTACCTCGCTTTCTTCTGAAAATCTAAATTTTGATATCGCTTTTATGCTAAACCGGTTTTACACGGTGTTGGGTGACCCCATACTCATGAATAATGGGATCATATATCAGTATGTAGGTGATGAGATAGTGGGTGTTTTTGGCACTTCCGGTGGTACCAGGGAAAAAATTTGCACCGATGCCATCAGAGCCGCGTTAGGCATGCAATATGCCTTGACCAGGTTGAATAGCATGGAACTTGGTGACTTAGATATCGAGTTAAAATCCGGAATAGGCATCAATTTTGGCAAGGCCTATATTGGGCATTTAGGCCATCCCAATCACAAGCAATTCTCGGTAATTGGTGATCCGGTTAATGTGGCCAGCAAAGTACAACAACATACCAAAAGCAGTGGTGCAAGTATTTTGATCTCAAAACCCGTACTTAAAGGTTTACCTCAAAACAACCTGTTAATTGGCAAAACCTTTATGGCCACTATTCCCGGAAAGGAGCAACAGCTCGAATTGTTTGAATTGCTGGGTTTCAAGGAAATGGACCTTGCTTTGGAGCTTCAATCCTCTCTGCACGAAATGCTCAATGACCAGGATGGGTTTGCCAGTATTTTTTATGATAAGGTTTTTGCTTTGGCTCCAGCAGTCCGCAATTTATTTAAGAAAAATATGACCGACCAAGGTCGCTTACTGACACACATGCTGGGAGGGATTGTATATTCATTAGCCAGGCCAGAGCATTTGGCGTTAGGACTAAAGAAACTAGGTGAGAGTCATGTCAGATATGGAGTGATTGAAGCACATTATCCGGTAGTTAAGCAGGCACTGCTGGAAACCATTGACAAGACATTGGGCGATCAAAAAACCGACAAAACCCTGATCGCCTGGAATCAGGCCCTGGATCATGTAATCGATACCATGCAAAACTGGGAGAACGAATAGCGGACCAATTTACGCTCCTCTTTTGCGAAAGCCATTTCTGAACACTAAATATCCTACTGCGAATATTACCAGCGCCACGTAGTAAACTTCCTTAGTAGCTGGTTTACCAAAATAAGCTGATAGAATCACCATAAGGCCAACCAAAGATAAAACCCCACCAATCACCATATTTCGCCGGGCATTTTTATTCAAACCTCCTTTTTGCACGGTGGAAAGCAGTTTTTCATCGATAATCCCCATCATGTAGCGCAGCTCTTCCTGATCGTATCCTTTAGCTATCAGCTCCTCGCGGATTTCCTGGTAGTTGGCAGAGATGGTATCTCTTGTTAGAATTTGGTCAACTTCCAGGTCAAGTTTTTCAATGTCCATAAGTCATGATAATCGGATAAATATAATATATCAAATGGAAGATACCGTGACCTTTAGGCTTCATTGTAGGGCCTGAAGCTAATTTTGGTACTTTTATCCGATGGGTTGAACGATTACCTGAACTAGTGGATTTTAGGTTTTCTGCGTTAACTTGCAACCGCAATTAACTCATAACTCATAACCCCAAATGCCATCTTCGTCCGTAAAAGCCGTTATTAACCATTTGCTGAAAAACGACCGTTTTAGTTCGTGGCTGGGTATCGAAGTCTTGGAGGTAAGTGAGGGCTCCTGTAAAATATCCATGACCATCAGGGACGAAATGATGAACGGTTTTAATATCGCCCATGGTGGAATTGCTTTTGCCTTTGCAGATAGTGCTTTGGCCATAGCCAGCAATGGGTACAACAAACTAAGTGTAGCTTTGGAAACCTCCATGACCTTTACTTCACCGGTGAAATCAGGAGATATACTGATGGCCAGTGCTGATGAAATTAGCCTTACCAATAAAATTGGTGTATACCAGATCCTGATCACCAATCAGGATGAGGTGACCATCGGCTTTTTTAAGGGAACTGTATACCGTACCACCAAAACTCTCCTGGAATCATGAGCAAGCCTAGTTCTCCTCAGGCAGTAATTCTGATCAGCTGCCCGGATCAATCTGGTATTATATCCAGGGTAACCGATTTTATAAGCCGCAATGGAGGAAATATTATGGACTTGGACGAGCATGTTGACTTTAATGACCATGTCTTTTTCATGCGAGTAGCCTGGGAACTTGAAGGGTTCGGCATCTCAGATGACCAAATAGGGACGGTTTTTCAGCAGGAAATTGCCGACCGTTACCAAATGGATTGGAGCCTGCATTTCAGCTCCCATAGACCCAACATGGCCATATTTGTAAGTAAATCCGCACACTGTCTCTACGACATATTAGGACGCTATCAGGCAGGAGAGTGGACAGTGAATATACCCATCATTATCAGCAATCACCAGAGATTAAAAGAGGTAGCGGATCGCTTCGATATCCCATTTAAGCATTTTCCTGTAACCCCTGAAAACAAGCTTGAGCAGGAAATACAGCAATTGGCTATACTGCAGGAATTGGAAGTGGATTTTGTGGTACTGGCCAGATACATGCAAATCTTGACCCCAAACCTCATTAATGCCTTCCCCTATCAGATCATCAACATACACCATAGTTTCCTGCCTGCATTTCCAGGAGCTCGACCTTATCACTCAGCTCATGCCAGAGGTGTCAAGATCATTGGTGCCAGCAGCCATTATGTAACCGAAGAATTGGATGCCGGTCCCATAATTGATCAAGATGTGGTACAAATATCTCATAAGGATGACGTCCCTCAACTGATTCATAAAGGTAAAGATCTGGAAAAGATCGTTTTGTCAAGAGCAGTTTATAAACACCTACAACGAAAGGTACTGGTTTACCAAAACCGAACAATCATATTTGATTGACAGCAACAGCATACAGCAACAGCATACAGCAACAGCATACAGCTCATAGCAACAGCATACAGTATGCCTGGGACCTGCAAAACTGGAAGCATGAGACCTGCCAGGCAGGCTGCCTACCATTCACTTTTGTAGTAGTCCAGAAATTTGCCTACCTGTGACTTGGGCAAGATACCAATGGGTCCATCATAGATGCCACCCACATTACCGATATCCAGTACTCTAACTGCGATGGTGTTGGTCTGCCCTGGCTTGATAAGATCTTTCGGAATATCATAAACCCTGACTTTAGAAAACGACCAACTTCGGCCATACCGTTTTCCATCATTAGTGCTGCCGATCATTTTCCCATTAAAGAAGGTCTGATCGAAGTCGTCAATTCTACCCAATACCAGGACCATGGGTTCTTCAAGGTGTTTCTCAGTTAGCCTAGTAGTCTTGCGATACCAACCATATCCATCATACTGGCGATAGCCCTGGTTTTCCCATGGACTGGGAACCACCACCTGGTCCCAGTCGTCATCGTTGTAATACCTATTTTTCCACTGAGCATTATCCCCTTTCTTGTATGACCACACACCTTCCAGACTCTCTGATATAATGGGAATATTCTCATTGGTA
>JANQPK010000283.1 GCA_028289505.1 Cyclobacteriaceae bacterium | reverse complement strand
AAGCTCTAAACATGCTAGATCGAAGATCCCAATGGAATATGGAAAATGAGGTAGTAAAGGAGTTTATGCAGCTGCTGGCCAAGAAATTTAGTGAACCAGGACCTGCATTCGATGAGCGTCCATCTTCAACAGGATGAAGATCATGATGCTGAAGGCAAGTAATGAGGAGCCGCCATAGCTAAAGAAGGGGAGCGGTATTCCTATTACCGGAAACAATCCTATAGTCATTCCTATATTGACGGCAAAGTGGAAAAATATAATACTGGCCACACCGTACCCATAAATTCTGGAAAAATTTGACTTTTGCCGTTCTGCTATATAAACGATCCTCAGCAGCAGTGTTACAAATAATGCGATCAGGATAAAACTTCCTATCCACCCATGTTCCTCACCAATCGTACAAAAGATAAAATCAGTGCTTTGCTCGGGTACAAAATCAAACTTGGTTTGAGTACCTTCTAAAAATCCTTTTCCAAGCACCCCTCCAGAACCTATAGCAATCTTGGATTGGGTAACATTGTATCCATATCCTAGAGGGTCTGCCTCAGGATTTATAAAAGCTTTTACTCTGTTTTGTTGATGAGGTTGTAGTACATTGTTTACCACGTAATCAACACTTACCACAACTCCAATAGTAACGGTCGCAATGGCCAATACCGTTCTTAGTTTTTTAGCAGTGCGTTTTCCAGTACCAATAATGATCAAGGCGGTAATTACAATGGCCAGAATCAAATACAACTGTCCAAGTAGTAGGGTAAGTACGAAAAGCGCTACCGCTATAATCCCTACTAGTACCAATAAAGGAGAGAAACCCTCCCGGTAAAAAACTATGGCGAAAGCACTAAACACCAATGCAGATCCGGTATCGCCCTGAAGTATTATTAGTATTGCAGGGATGCTAACTATCAATACTGCTAGCACCCAGGTTTTAATTCGGTCTTTTTTAATCTGAGGCTTACTGAGAAATTTAGCTACTGCTAGGGCGGTGGTGAACTTAGCAAATTCGGCAGGTTGGAACCTCACAAAGCCAAATTCAAACCAGGACTTGGACCCACTAACCGCTGTTCCTACCAAAAGAACGGTGATAAGTAGTAACACAACTACCCCGTATATAGGATATGCAAACGAGTCGAAGAATCTAAAGTCCATTAGTATAATCAGTGTGACCACCACCGCTGAGATACCAAACCAGAGGATTTGTTTTCCGGAATTCGAAGAAAGATCAAAAATGTTCTGATCAAGCTGACTATCATATACTACGGCATAGATATTGAGCCAACCTGCCAAAGCTAGTGCTGCCACTACCAGGATGGTTATCCAGTCCAGTTTACTGGCTTTTATGTCATCTGTTCTTCTCAATAGATGAATTCTCCGTTAAGTACATAATCTTCCATATGAATACGATCAGTACATCTTTTCAAATACTTTTCAATCATCAGGCCAGCAATAGCAGCTCCTGCCCGTGCCCCTTGCCCGCCATACTCAACATACACAGATAAAGCAATTTTAGGATCATCTTTAGGAGCGAATGCAATGAATACCGAATGGTCTGGTCGATCTTTGTTTTGTACGGTTCCGGTTTTTCCACAAACTTCTATGTCAGAAAGCTTAGCTCGATATTGTCCAGTACCACTGCGTACCACTTCCGCCATTGCTTCTACCGCCACATCAAAATGTTTGGTGTCAACGGTAGTGTAATGCTTTTCTCTGTATTCTGGCAATGGTTCTTTTTGGTCGCCGATGGCCTTGATTAGGTGAGGTTTGTAATAAAATCCTCTATTGGCCACTATAGCGGCAAAGTTCGCCATTTGTAAAGGCACTACCAGGTTTTCTCCTTCTCCGATGGAAATAGATTGTATATTGGAAAATTTCCAATTTTTACTTTGGTAGGCCCGATCATAATATTGCACATTGGGAATCATGCCACCTTTCTCATTTGGAAGATCAATTCCGATAGGTGAACCCAGGCCGAAACTGGCAACGTGAGCCCGCCATTTCTCCAATCCAATGCGCGTATCTTGGTAGGTATCATCTGACTCCCCTTGGTTAATCATTCTTCTAGAAACCTGGACAAAATAAGGGTTACAGGAATGTGTAATAGCTTCCTTCAAGTCACGATATTTTTGTGGACCATGGCAACCAATTATTGCTCGGTTACAATACAAACTGGTACTTTCACTAATTACGCCTTCCTCCAACGCCACCAGAGCCTGGATAATTTTAAAAATAGAACCAGGACGATACATTGCCATCAATGGCCGATTGTATAGGGGCTTTAAGCTGTCGGTAGATAACTTCCGGTAATACTCACTGTAACTGCGTCCGGTAAGTAAGTTAGGATCGTATGAGGGGGCGGAGACAAAACTCAGGATCTCTCCGCTGGAGGGTTCAATTGCAATAATACTTCCTACTTTATTTTGCATCAGGGTTTCCCCATACTCTTGTAGTTCGATATCAATAGTACTGGTCAGGTTTTCACCGATCTTCGGTAAGGTATCCCAGGCACCGTTCTTGAAGGAGCCTTTTTCAAGACCTCTTACGTTTACCATGCGGTATTTAGCTCCACGCTTACCTCGTAAAGGATTTTCATACTTTGACTCCAGACCACTGATGCCTATATAATCGCCCTGTCGGTAATAGCTAGAGCTGTCTCGTGTCAACTGATTTTTGCTAATCTCTCCTATGTACCCCAAGGCATTGGCCATGCCTTTGTAAGGATAAGCCCGTACGGTTCTGGGAATAATGTAAAATCCAGGATAATCGATCAACAGATCTTGCATTGAAGCAAAATCTTCGTTGGAAAACTGTTTTAGGAATACTGATGGTTTATACCAGCTGTAGGTCTGGGCTTTGCTCAGTTTTTCATTGAATTCCGTTAGTGTAATCCCTAGGTGGTCACAAAATTCAGCGGTGTCAGTCAACACCACCTCCCTTGGTACCACCATCAGATCATAGACAGGCTTGTTATAGACGATCAGTTTACCATTCCGATCGAAGACTAGTCCGCGATAGGGGTAATCGACTAGTCGTTGCATCACATTGTTTTGAGCCGCCAGGCGATAATTTTCATCCAATACTTGGATGAAAAACAGCTTAATGATGAATACCGCCCCTATAAGGATGAAGGTTATTTGTATGATATTTGATCGATTATCTTTCATAATCCTCTCGTCGATCTGTAAAACAAATATTGAAGAATTACCATAACCAAAAAAGTTAAAATGGTGCTGGATATTACTTTAACCAGGGTAAATCCAAATAGGTGTAATCCTCCAGCCTCCACATAAAAAAGAACTAAGTGGTGTATTAGTATTAACGGTAAAGTGAAGGTGAGAAACCAGCTAAATCCCATTATTTTTATAGTAGGTCTCATTCCCATCTCATATCCTCCTCGAGGTGGTACAGTTTTAGTCCAGTAGGGTCTTATAAAAGCAATTAATACGCAAGCTGCTGCATGAATTCCTAAGGAATCGTAGAAGATATCCACCATAAACCCGCTCATGAAGGCGATCACCATCAAAAGTACTGGCCCTATTTCAAACGGGAGTAAAATTATAAATGCCACATAAACATAGCAGAAGGCAGTATCGAATAATATTATGTTTCGGACCAGTGTGACTTGTAACAACAGGTACAGGATAAATGAAACAATAATACCCAGTATATGCTGATTATTCATGAGCCTAGTTTAAAGTGCTTTCCAGTGAGTCTTTTTCCATTTTCATGTTATTTGAAACCACAAAAACGAATGACAGCTGGTCGAAGACAGTAGAGAAGGTAAGCTCTATATCATAGAATGTACTCTCCTCTTTGATATCAGCCTTAGAAATTACCCCTATTGGCACTCCCTGTGGATATACCGCGTTGTAACCTGAACAAATCACTGAGTCTCCTACGGAAACTGAAACATGCCTGGGAACATACAAAACTTGTGCAGTCCTGGGGTCACGCCCATCCCACTTGACGGTGCAAAGCGTATTGGACTCTTTTAGGAGAGCTGAGGTCAACACGTCAGGATGCAATATTGAAGTTACAGTGGCATAGTTACCGGAAGCCGATTTAATTTTTCCCACTATTCCTTGGCTATTGATTACTGCCATATTGGGCAATATCTGATGGTTTTGGCCTTTATTAATAGTTATGAAATTCGTGGCTCGACGGGTAGAATTGTTGATGACCTTGGCAGGGATAAATTGGTAATTACCGATATCCAGATTATTTGCAGCTTTGGCAGACTGAATCTGTTCTAACTGATCTTGCAGGAGGTTGACATCAGCCTGAAGCCGGGCATTGTCAAAAACCAATTGATCATTTACCTTCCTCAAATCAAAATAGCTGGAGATATTACTATTCAAGTTGTGGATTCCTCCGGCTATCTGATTAGATGAATTGAAAAAGGCTGCATTTTGGTAGCGGTTGTTTCTAATCACCAGCCATGCACAAAAAATTTCCAAGGCTAAAAAAAATAGGAAGGCCTGGTACCTTACAATGAACTGGAATAGTCTAAGCATTTAAAAGCTTTAGGTCATCAGCACAGCCTTAAATGAAGGCAGGTTTTTCAAGGCAATCCCCGTTCCCCGCACAACAGCTCTTAATGGATCTTCTGCCACATGAATCGGCAGTTTTGTTTTCAAGGCCAGTCGTTTATCCAGACCTCTAAGCAATGCACCTCCACCTGTAAGATGTATTCCATTGTCATAAATATCTGCTGAGAGCTCTGGAGGAGATATTTCTAAAGCTCTTAGCACCGCTTCTTCAATTTTGGAGACAGATTTATCAATAGCAAAAGCAATCTCGGAGTAAGATATTTTAATTACTTTGGGAATGCCTGTCATAAGGTCTCGACCCCTTATTTCATAATCATCCGGTGCCTCATCTAATTCGGTTAGGGCCGAACCCACTTCGATCTTTATTTTCTCCGCAGATCGCTCACCAATCAGCAGGTTATGTTGACGCCGCATATAATCCAGGATATCTTTATTGAAAGTATCACCGGCGATACGAATTGATTGATCTGCAACGATACCAGAAAGTGCGATTACCGCAATCTCACAAGTTCCTCCTCCTATATCCACGATCATTGAACCGATTGGCTGTTCTATATCGATACCAATACCGATGGCTGCAGCCAGGGGTTCCTGAATCATGTATACTTCTTTGCCACCGGCGTGTTCGGCAGAGTCTCGCACGGCTCTTTTTTCTACCTCCGTAATTCCTGATGGGATACAGATGACCATTCTATGTGAAGCCGGAAACAGACGCTTTCGATGATTGTCGATCATTTTGATCATACCTCTGATCATGTGTTCTGCAGCATGAAAATCGGCAATCACCCCATCTTTTAAAGGCCGGATGGTCTTGATATTCTCATGGGTCTTCTCATGCATTTGCATGGCCTCTCTTCCAATGGCCAACACCTTATTGGAAGCTTTATCCATGGCGATTATAGAGGGTTCATCCAAAACAATTTTCTCCTTTTGGATGATCAGTGTGTTAGCTGTTCCAAGGTCGATAGCTATGTCACTGCTAAAAAAATCGAGAAATCCCATATGTTAGTATAGTCCTAAAAAAAGTTCCTTAAAACGGCGGAATTTACAAATTTGTTTACTTAAAATGCAATTATCACTTCTTTTTTTAATGTTTGAAATGACGAACTCCAGTAAACACCATACTCATATTTTTACTGTTACAAGAGTCAATTGAAGCCTGGTCTCTGATGGATCCTCCAGGCTGTACTACCGCAGTGATGCCAGCCTTACTTCCAATCTCTACACAATCGGGAAATGGGAAGAAGGCATCAGAAGCCATAACGGCTCCCTTCAGGTCAAACCCAAAACGTTTGGCTTTTTCAATGGCCTGTTCTAGGGCATCTACTCTGGATGTTTGACCTACTCCACTTGCCAGTAACTGTTGATCTTTTGCCAGGACAATGGTGTTTGATTTGGTATGCTTGGCAACTTTACTTGCAAAAACCAATGCTTCCAATTCTTCGGTACTGGCGTGACGATCACATACCTGTTGGAAATCGTCCATCGAATCAGTTTTCAAGTCTCGTTCCTGCAGGATGAAACCATTGAGCAATGATTTAACTTGAACAGTCTCATCAATTGCCGATTTCTGAACCAGCAGTATCCTTTTTTTCTTTTGCTTTAAGATACTGAGGGCTTCTTCACTAAAGGATGGAGCTATCAACACTTCAAAAAACAGGTCCTGCATGGTGGAAGCTGCATCTTCAGTGATTTCTCGGTTAGCGATCAGGATTCCTCCAAATGCGGATACAGTATCGGCCTCAAAGGCCTTTTCATAGGCCAATGCAATATTACTGGCGGACGCAATCCCACAGGCATTGGTATGTTTTAGTATCGCAAAT
>JANQPK010000274.1 GCA_028289505.1 Cyclobacteriaceae bacterium | reverse complement strand
AGAAGGGGCTAAAACTTGACTAAGTTGGATTTGAAGAAACTCCTTTTAATAACGTTTTTATGGATAGCGATAGCAGGTTTTCCTCTGGTTGCGCAGCCTTCAGTCAAGATAATATTTGATACGGACATGGGATCGGATTGTGATGATGTGGGTGCACTGGCTTTGTTGCATACCTATGCAGATCTTGAAGCAGCTGAAATACTGGCTTGTGTTTACAGTTCTGGCAAAATACCCTACGGAGTGGGTGTGGTACAGGCGATCAACACCTATTATGGCCGAGAAGAAATACCCGTTGGTGCCTATCAACAAACGGATATTGGGGATTCTGTGGACAAGATGGATGCCATCAGATTGGCCAATGATACCGCCTCCTACGGAAATACTCTGGTGCTGAACCGAGATGCTCCAGAACTCACCAAATTGTTGAGAAGGGTACTATCTAACCCAGAAGTAAATCAGGTAATCTATGTCACTGTGGGCCATACCAAGGGATTATACGATCTACTTACCTCTGAACCCGATGATTATTCAAAACTTAATGGTAAACAGTTAATCAAAGCCAAAATCAGTAAATGGGTGGCTTTAGGAGCACTTAATGCAGGCAAACAGTATGGTGGTAAGGATTGGAATTTTTATTTCAACGGAACTGCTCCTTATACTAAGTACCTGGTGGAGAATTTTCCGGTTCCCATTTATTATATTTCAGCAGGGACCGAGGTAATGACTGGTGCTAGTTTGGAGCAGTTAGCTCCAGGGGTCATTGTGAGGGATGCTTACGTCAGTTGGTTAAAATGGTATGACAATAAAACACTTGCTGATCAAAGACCCAGCTGGGATTTGGCGGCAGTATATTATGCGGTTATAGGTGAAGGGGATTTTTTGCGGAATACTGGTCGGGGTAGCTTACATTTTGACCTTGATCAGGGATGCGTTTGGAATCCTGGAAGTATGGATGGTCCGGAACAATACTATGTGGTGCAGAGAACAGGGGTGACGCAGCCTTTTGCTGACTATCTTAACCAAATGATTTCACGAAAGCCAAGATCAATTGACAATTAACAATTAACAATTAATAATTATGCTCAATCGCTCAATCAATCAATAATCTCATGAAACGACGTAAATTCATTAAGAAAACCAGTATGACCATGTCGGCCTTGCCGTTCCTTCCGGCCTTGCAAAGAACCGAAAAATACAAACTGGCATTGATTGGTTCAGGATGGTGGGGAAACAACATATTGAACGAAGCCATTAAATATGGTAACTGTAAGGTAGTAGGGCTATGTGATGTGGATCAATCGGCTTTGACCAGCACCTTGGAGAGTGTCAAGAAACAAACTGGAGATAAACCCAAGACTTATACCGACTATCGTGAATTGATTTTGAAGGAAAAGCCAGAGATTGCCATCATTGGAACGCCAGATCATTGGCATGCTTTGCCTGCTATTGAAGCCATTAAGAATGGAGCCCATGTTTATTTGGAGAAACCAATCGGACATACTATTGGTGAGGGACAAGCTATACTTAGAGCGGCCAGAGCGTACCAGCGAGTGGTGCAGGTTGGAACCCATCGCAGGGTATCGCCGCACAATATTGCGGCCATGGATTTCCTGAAGCAGGGTAAAGCCGGGGAAATAAGTCAGGTAAAAGCGTTTATCCATTATAATCAAAAGCCAGGGACACCCATTCCCAATCAGGAGGCACCGGCAACACTTGACTGGGATATGTATGTGGGGCCTGCTGCTTTTCAGGAGTATAACCCCAAAATACACCCCAAAGGATTCCGCCAATTTCTCAATTTTGCCAATGGTACCACCGGGGATTGGGGAATTCATTGGTTTGACCAAGTCCTATGGTGGACCGAGGAGAAATATCCGAAGACCGTATATTCAACCGGAGACCGTTTTATCAAGCAGGATAATACCGATGCCCCGGATACCCAAATGGCCAATTTTGAGTTTGAGTCTTTTGCGCTAACTTGGGAATTGAGGCTGTGCGCCCCTGGAGCCAACACCAACCATAACGTTGGCTGCTATTTTTATGGCAATCAGGGTACATTGCATTTGGGCTGGACAGATGGATGGACCTTTTATCCCACCGACAAGAACAAAGAAGTGATCAACTTTCCAGCGACCTTGCACGATCCCGATAAACAAAACATCAAGGAGTTGTGGGCCGACTTTATGATGTCAATAGAGAGTAAATCCCGGCCCATCTGTGATATTGAAGATGGCCATCTAGCCACCAATATGAGTCTATTAGCGATGTTGTCCTACAAGTCTGGTCGCAGTGTAAGCTGGGATGGGGATAAAGGGGTTATTCTAAATGACCCAGAAGCCAATAAGTTACTGCGTAGGGAGTATCGAGGGGATTGGGAGTATCCCATATAAAATGCCTAAAACCGTCTGCTATTCCCTGATCTGTTTCTTTCTAATGGTATCCTGCTCACCTGAGGAGACCAAAATAATTAGTAAGCCCAATATCCTGTTTATTTTAGCTGATGATATGGGTTGGCAGGATACCAGTGTGCCATTTGGTCCAGAAATCACCAAATTCAACCAGCGTTACCAAACCCCTGCTCTGGAACGATTAGCCTTGGAGGGCATGAAGTTCACCCAGGCTTATTCGTGTGCGGTATGCTCACCAACCCGGGTGAGCCTGATGACTGGACTTAACCAGGCACGGCATCGAGTAACCCAATGGACTTACTTAAGCGGAGATGGCCCCTCATCAGATTTGCCACATCCCACGCTTGCTCCAAGTGATTGGAATTGGAATGGGCTCCAACCTGAGGCTGGAATGGCCAATGCCTTCAGCACCAAAACATTACCGGAAATACTAAAAGAGCAGGGTTACCGTACCATGCATTTTGGCAAAGGTCACTTCGGCGCTGCTGGGACTCCAGGTGCAGACCCAAAATCCTTTGGGTTTGACATTCGCATGGGTGGGCGCGATGCCGGAGGATGTGGAAGTTATTGGGGAACAAAAAATTTCGGAGCTCTGGCTAACCCTAATGGGCCCTGGCGTGCCTGGGATATGGATGCCTATTTCGGACAAGAGATTCATCTGACCGAAGCTTTAACCCGTGAGGCAGCTGAGGCCATAAGGACCGCAGTGATGGCGGAAGAGCCCTTCTTTTGTTACTTTGCACACTATGCACCTCACACTCCGATTGAACCTGACGAGAGATTTGCTCCCGATTACAGAAATGCTGGTCTCGACCAGCCAGAATCTGCTTATGCATCCCTGATCGAAGGCATGGATAAAAGTACCGGAGATTTACTAAACCTACTAGATGATCTGGGTATTGCCGATAACACTTTAGTGATTTTCACTTCCGATAATGGAGGCCTAAGCCACAGCCGACGTAGCATGGACCCACCACACACCCATAATAGTCCATTGAGTAGTGGAAAGGGTGCCCATCATGAAGGAGGCATACGGGTTCCGCTGTTGGTACGCTGGTCTGGTGTGGTTCAGGGCGGAACCGTAGATAAGACACCCGCTATCATTTATGATTGGTTTCCAACTGTACTGGAAGCAGCCTCAATCAGCACCCCTAGTACTATCGATGGTTTATCATTACTACCCCTGTTAAAAGGAGAGACCGAAGACGCATTTGATCGCCCGCTGGTGTGGCATTTCCCAAATTTCTGGGGTCCCCTGCAAAGGCCGGAACCGGTAAAGGGACCTGGAATGGGACCCAGCAGTACCATACGATATGGTGATTTGAAGTTGATCTACTACCATACCGATCAAAAGTTTGAGCTGTTCAACTTGAAACAGGATTTAGCAGAAGCTCGCAATCTTGCTTTACAGGAACCGGGGAAGGCAAGCGAGCTGGCTTCCATGCTCACAAAATATCTTGAACAACGGAATGCCGTAATGCCTTTAGAACTAGCATCAGGACAGTCCGTTCCAATGCCAGGTGAAACTGCCCTCAATAGTCGTTAAAGCCAAATCACCCCTGATCATGAATAGAACTCTTTTATGCTTTGTCTTTTTGTTCACCCTGCAAATAAGTGCACAGGAACAGCCCAATATCATATTTATCCTGATTGATGATCAGCGCTACGATTTTTTAAGTTTTCTGGATCATCCCTGGATAGAAACGCCACATATCGATAAGCTGGCTGAAAACAGCTTCTATTTTGATGAGGCCTTTGTAACTACCTCACTATGTTCGCCAAGTAGGGCTTCAATACTAACGGGTCTATATGCTCATAGTCATGCGGTTATTGATAACGATACACCATTGCCTACAGACCTGCCTACTTTTCCAATTGAATTGCAGAAAGCTGGATATCACACTGCTTTTGTAGGAAAATGGCATATGGGAGGTGATAATGATATGCCTAGGAAAGGGTTTGATCATTGGGTCTCTTTTAAGGGACAGGGCAAGTATTTCGATCCCCAGTTAAACGTCGATGGTAATCAGGTTTCCAAACAGGGATATACCCCTGATATCCTTACTGATTTTGTGGTTGATTACCTGAAAACAAGAAAGAACAGTGACCAACCATACTGCCTGTTCTTATCACATAAATCCATCCACGAGAACTTTTCTCCGGCTCCCAGACATAAAGGAAAGTACGCTGATCAGGAGATACCACTGGAGGATGTAACCACATCGAAAGGACTGCCTCAGTGGACCATTGAGCAGGTAGACAGTTGGCATGGTTCCAAACGGGAATTCCCCAATTCCGGCTATAGGGACTATCAGCGGTTTTTTCAGCTTTACAGTGAATGTATGTTAGGGGTTGACGAAAGCGTGGGAAGAGTGACCTCCTACCTGGAAAAGAATGGAGAGCTTGAGAATACGGTTATTATATACTTCAGCGACAACGGGTATATGATGGGGGAAAAGGCACTGATTGATAAAAGGGTAATGTATGAAGAAAGTATCCGGGTGCCGGCTTTTATCCATTGGCCTGAAAAGTTGTCCGCAACCCGGAATGATGCATTCTTTCTGAACATTGATATAGCACCAACTATACTGGATATTGCAGGTGTGGCCAAACCGGAAACCATGCATGGTGAATCTATTTTGCCAATAGTGATGGGTTCCGACACCTCTTGGAGGCAGGACTTTATTTATGAATATTTCATAGACCCTAACGCGGTTCAGACTCCCACTATTTTCGGCTTACGCACCAAGAGGTATAGCTACATGACCTATCATGGGGTGTGGGATTTATTTGAATTATACGATATGGAAGCGGATCCCAAACAGCGGTACAATCTGGTTGGTGAAATCAGCTATGGCTGGGGGTACGGTCCATTTCTAAGATATGTAAACCGACAATTGCCAGACCTTTACCCGGCAGTTAAAGAGCTGGATGACCGCCTGACTGAGCTAATGGCAACTCATGGTGGTAGCAGGGTGCCAAAGTGGACTGAGAAGTGAACAAAGCCAGAACCATGCTAAGATTAGGAGTTCTTTGGTTTTTATTATCATCATCAACTCATGCTTTTGCACAGCAAACACCCAATATTATAGTGATTCTGGCAGACGACCTGGGTTATTCAGACCTGGGCTGTTATGGTTCGGAAATACAAACCCCCAATCTGGACCGGCTGGCCCGGGAAGGGGTCCAATTTGCCCGGTTTTATAATAACGCCCGTTGTTGCCCTTCTCGAGCCGCCTTGATGACCGGTGTCTATCCGCACCAGGCTGGAGTAGGTGCCATGACCGATACTGCTATACCAATTCCTGAATACCAGGGATTTCTAAATTCGAGTGTGGTCACTATGGCCACGGTTTTAAAAGATGCTGGTTATGCTACTTTTTTATCTGGGAAATGGCACTTAGGTCACACACCGGAGCATTGGCCAAACAAGCGGGGCTTTCAACACTGTTTTGCTTTTTTGAATGGCGCAGCAAGTTACTTTGACTTCAAACCTTATCGAAGTGATAATTGGCCACCTGGCAACCAGCTGATAGTGGTAAAAGACGATACTCCCATTCAAATAGAGGATGACTTCTATGCTACCGATTTGTACACCGAAAAAGCTATGGAAATGCTGAAGAATCGGGTCCGAGGTAAGCCGTTCTTTCTGTATTTATCATATACAGCACCGCATTGGCCCCTACATGCTCTCCCGGAAGATATTTCAAAGTATCGAGGAGTTTATGATCAAGGATGGGATCAGGTGCGTAAGGCCCGGTTCAAAAGACAGCAACAGCTGGGTATAATGGAACAAACCACGCTTTCTGAAAAAAGTGACCCTGAGCGAAATTGGGACGAACTTGATCCAGCACAAAAACGAAGAAAGGCCAGTCTTATGGAAGTATATGCTGCTATGGTGGACCGTATGGATCAGAACATAGGAGTACTTTTGGGCTTTTTGAGGGATCAAGAAGTACTCGATAACACGGCTATATTTTTCCTCTCTGACAATGGTGCATCAACAGCTGGTAACATGGTATTTTCAAAATACACGCATTCAAGGTTTTCACCGGAAGCTGCCCCTGGTACTCCTGAGTCATTTGGTGGTTATGGCAATCATTGGGCAAATGTCAGCAATACCCCCTTTCGGTTTGCTAAATCCAGAGTACATCAAGGAGGTATTGCTTCCCCCTTCATTGCTTGGTTTCCACGAAAATACCAACCAAGATTGAGTTTTCAGCAATCCCATATTACCGACTTGATGCCCACACTAGTTTCATTATCAGGTGCCGCTTACCCTCAGGAGTATAGCGGTAAACCGATCAAACCTTTACAGGGTGTAGACCTTAATCCAGTATTAAATCAAGGAGCAGAGATGGCTATTAGACCGCTGTATTTTGAGCATATGAGTAACGCTGGATTATTATTCGGTGACTGGAAACTGGTAAGACATCGAGGGAAACCCTGGGAGCTGTACCACCTCGCAATGGATGGAAGCGAGACCCTGGATCTCTCTAAAAATCACCCTGAAAAGCTAAATGAATTAATTGAAATGTTTAATAGCTGGACTAGTAAAAATAATATCCTTCCCTGGGAAAAAGTCATCATCACCAGCCCCTATAAATTTTGAACTGAAATATGAGAATATTGCTTACGCTGCTTACCGTTTTGGTGATGGGTTATTGTCACGCCCCTGTTTCTGATAGTGTTATCGAATTCGCAAAAACCGAAGCCCTACAACAGAAACTTCTTATAGATTGGGAACCAGCTGCTTTTACCACTTGTGCCTATCATCTTAAAGATTTTGGAATAAAAATCAAGACACATACGTTGATATCAAGTGAAGAAGAAGGTGTTCAACTATTTGATGGTAAGGCTGACCCTTTTAACTTACAGCAGATAAGTGCTCTGCATCCTGAAATGATAGAACACATGCTGGAATTTAAGGAAGCATCAAGAAATTAACAGAAGTAATAACCAAAAATCTAGATAGAAACGAAATATGAGTAAAGTAGCTGAACTGGCAAAAATGATTGATCACAGCTTGTTGCACCCTACCATGACCGATGAGGATATGTTAAAGGGTTGCGAAATAGCCAAGAAATACAATGTAGCATCGGTTTGCATCAAGCCCTATGCGATACCTTTAGCAATGGAGGCTTTGACAGATTCTGGAGTGGAGGTTGGTACCGTAATTGGTTTTCCTCAAGGTAATTCCACCATAGAGGTCAAGGTTGCCGAAACCAAAAGAGCTTGTAAAGATGGTGCCACCGAGATTGACATGGTAGTTAATATCGGTAAGGCGTTGCAGGAAGATTGGGAATATATTGAAAAAGAAATTAAGTCGGTTTGTGAAGCCTCACATTCCTACGGAGCCCTGTTAAAGGTTATTTTTGAGAATGACTTTCTAACTAATGACGCCCATAAAATCATGTTATGCAGGATTTGTTCTACCGCTGGGGTTGATTTTGTGAAGACCTCCACCGGATATGGGTTTGTCAAGGATGAAAATGGTAAGTACTCCTATGAGGGTGCTACCCATGAGGATCTCAAATTAATGAGGGAGCATGCTGCTGATACGGTACAGGTAAAGGCTGCCGGGGGAGTGAGAACCCTGGATGACCTGCTTGCGGTGAAGGCTTTAGGGGTTACCAGGGTTGGGGCTACTGCTACTATTGCCATTTTGGAGGAAGCTAAGCAACGATTTGAAGGTGGTACCGGTACCACCATACCTCAGGAAGATGTTTCAGGTTATTAATGCTTGCGGAAGATCTTAAGTTAACCGTATCCGGGTTACTCAATAAATTACCTTCTATCCAGTCATCGCCAAAAGCTCTAATTGGGTTGGATGGTTATATTGACAAAATACAGAGACCGGTAAAAGCACAACACGTCTCGGGAAACGAGTACTATGCCTCATTAAACAGCTTTGGGCAGCATATCAAAGACGCTACTGACCAAAGTGCTCAGGTTGAATTGCATACCAAGACCATTAAACTGGGAGGGAACGCACCAATTTTTGCCAATGCATTAGGTCATCTTGGAGTTCATAATACCTGCATTGGAGCCTTTGGATTGCCTGAGATACATCCTGTTTTTAAAGAAATTCACCCCGATTGCCAATTGGTTTCCGTGGGGGATTCAGGGGAAACCAATGCATTAGAATTTGAAGATGGTAAGTTGATGTTGTCGGAGCTCTCTTCCTTCAGCGATCTGGATTGGGCCAGAGTTCGGGAGAAGATAGGTCTGGAAACCTTACAACATTATGCAGCACAGGCACAGATGATTGGTTTGGTGGATTGGTGTAACCTCCCTCATGCTAGTGATATATGGTCGGGGTTTTACCAGGATGTGGTACAGCCTGCAGTGCGTCATCAACCATTGGTATTTTTTGATCTGGCCGATCCTAGTAAGAAATCAGCTGAGGAAGTTAAACAAGTAGTTGAGATCATCAACCGGTTTTCACAATTTGGCAGGGTGACCTTAGGGTTGAACGAAAATGAAACCTTAAAACTAAGTAAATTTTTAGGTCTCTCGGTCACAGTAGAAAATGACCACCAGAAGATGGCTACTCAAGGTAGGCTATTGTTCAAGCTGATGGACATCGAGCAGTTGTTGATTCATCCCACCGATGGTTGCTACTTGATCGATGCGCAAAA
>JANQPK010000270.1 GCA_028289505.1 Cyclobacteriaceae bacterium | reverse complement strand
TATTCCAATCGACCCTGTGCCCGGTTATCCAGGCCGGTTTTATCGCTGGCAGCAATGCTGAAGGTTCCGGTTGCCCCATCAAAGTACCCGGCACTCTGTGCATCGCTCAACCCAGCAGTTTCTGCCACCGCTATGTTTTCTCCTTGCTTGAACGAAACCTGATAGGTCCACTCTCCTTGCTGATTAGGGGTAAATCTTACCATCCATTTATTGCCCCCATCTGCGCTGGTTTCAGCAGCATTGCCATCGGCAGCATAAAACCCGGGCACCAAAAATTTTTCTGAGCCATTGGTGAAGGTGACATCCATTCGATAGTTTAAAAACGGGTTCTGCTCTGCCATCTCACTGGTTTCAGGACCATCGAAAACCAAGGTCACCCGGTGCCATTTTTTAAGCTCCCCCTCAATAGTTACGGGCGAATCAGTACTACAGGCATAGCACAAGGGTAGACAAATAAATAGAGAAAGAGTGCGTTTCAGCGCTTTATGCATATTAGTTATTAAATTTTAGATCTTAGCTCAACCTCTACCCGGCAATCCTGCAATGCAGCACCGCCACCCAGATCAGTTAAATTATCACTTGTCAAGGCGTTTGAAGTAGCGCCTCCTTTTACCAGGGACGGCCAATAGCCATGTGGCATACTCACCACTCCTGGCCTTACCCGGTCATCAATCCTGGCCGTTAGTAACACTTCTCCCTGCTGGTTATAGGCTTTTACCGGATCCCCTTCTGCAATCCCTCTGGCTCCGGCGTCCTGAACACTCATCCGCAGTATTTGATCGCCTTCTGCGTTTATAAGATGCTTTACATTGGCATGTGAGGAATTGTGAAAGCCTTTGGTGGATTTAATGGTGAGCATCCATAGCGGGAATTGTTTCTGATCCTCATCCGAAATTGCTGGCCTTTTGTACTCTGGTAGCGGTGACTTCCCGTTTTCCTCCAGATAGCTGCTGTAAAACTCACATTTCCCTGAATTAGTACCGAAATTCCCCTCCCGGTGGGGAAGCCATGGTTCAGGCACCTTAAGCCTGGCCCAACCATTTTTCAGCAGATAGTCAAAAGTAATTCCTTTCATGTAGGGATGATCTGTTTCGAACAGGGACCGGGCAATAGATTCATCAGTCTCCTTAAAACAATCTTCTTGGAATCCCATTTTCTGGGCTAGCAACCTGAAAAATTCTGTATTGGGTTTAGACTGACCTAGCGGCTTGATAGCCGGTTGATTGAGATTGATGTAGATTTGCCCCCAGGAGTCAGCCACATCCCAATGCTCCAACTGAGTGGTGGCCGGAAACACGTAATCTGCATAAAGGGCGGTATCTGTGATAAAATGCTCCACCACCACGCTAAAAAGATCTTCTCGTTGCAATCCCTGTTTGATTAGATTCTGATTGGGTATCGTCACCATGGGGTTGGCGTTATATACAAAAAGCGAGTGAACGGGAGGATCCAATTTGGTGTTGTTTAATGCTGCCCCTAACTGAACCATATTGATGGTTCTGGTCTCCTTCTGGGCAAGCTGCTTGTACAGGTCAATCCGCTCCCAGTTAAGTGCTTTACCAGCCATTTCGTAGGTTAAATGCAATAGTCCTCCACCATGATGCCTCCATGATCCGGTCAGGGCGGGCAGCATTGAAACCGCCCTGGTTCCATCACCGCCATTGATATTATGCTCTATGCCCACTAAGATCCGAATTACCGAAGGCTGCAATTGTGCATATTCACGGGCTAGTTTTACGATAATTGCCTCCTCAAGTCCACAAATTCCTGAGACTGTAGCAGGATCATAATCTTGTACATGGTCTTTAAGGGCTTCAAAGCCAACTGTGTACTGGTCGATGTAATCCTGATCGCACAGATCTTCTTCTATGAGCACGTGTATCATTCCCAGGGCCAGGGCCACATCGGTTCCTGGCATAGGTTGTACGTGCCAGTCGGCCTCCCTGGCAGTGGCCGATTTAAAAGGGTCAATCACGATGATTTTAGCACCGTTTTGACGGGCTTTCAATACATATGGCCACAAATGCACATTAGAATGCTTGGTATTGGTACCCCAAAGCACGATGTAGCGACTATGCACGATGTCCTCGGGTAGTATACCAGTGGATTGTCCATTCACTATTATATTCCCGGTAATAACAGCCGCCCCACATATGGTCTCTGCCAATTGAGAGGCGCCAAGCTTGGTGAAAAAACGATTGCTCATAGCACCCTTCTGTAGGAGGCCCTGAGTTCCCATATAACCAAAAGGAAGTACAGATTCCCCTCCGTATTTCGCCACTATGGATTCAAGCTTATTAGCCACACCCTGCAGAGCATGCTCCCAACTGACTTCCTCAAACTTCCCTTCCCCTTTTTTACCGCTTCTTTTTAAAGGAGTTAAAATACGATCAGGGTTGAAAGTTATATCTTGGGGGAAAGTTTCCATTTTAGTGCAGAGTTTGCCTGCGGTAAAGGGATTATGTTGATCTCCTCCGAAATCCTTTATGGTCCCGTTCTCCATGATCACCTCCCAACTGCAAGAGTCCGGACAATCGTGATAACAAACACCATGCACGGTGGTGGTAGCTGGGAACCCGGGGGTGCACCCCGAAGCTGCCAGCAATGCCGGTGGGATGCGTTTAGCAATGTGAAGGCCGGTGTATCCCTGAACTCCAAGGTTGATGAATTGCCTACGCGAAATATCTTTGCTTTTCTTAGATCTCATAATCTCAAGGATGCATGTTTACTTATACAAGATAGGATAAAAATCCAAGCTAGAATGAATTGATTTGGATCTCAATCCGGTTTGGTCCAGGGTTTAGTCTAATGGATCCGAAGGCTGTATTGACCAACTCACCATTCAAACTGATCACCTGATTATCGGAAAAATCCAGCAAGAATTCTCCGATCATATTTGCCGGAAGCTCGATTTCATATCGGGTCAATCGGTTGGTAACTTGTTGGTAATGGCCTTTTATAGGTCCTAAGACCGTTGGATGGGTAATACTGGTCTGCTTCAAGCTTCCCATTTGAGGTCTTACCTGCACCCGGGCAAACCCGGGACTAGCTGGTTGAATGCCCCAAAGACCTCTGGAAATGATATTGGCCGGCACTGCCCCCCAGGCATGGTTCCAATCGGCATTGGGCTTGTATTTCATGTCCCAGGCTTCCAGTGAAATGGTGGAACCGATCCGGATCATATTGTACCAGCTACGATCGTGGGTAGCAGTCATCAGTTCCAGAGCATAATCCGAAGCTCCGGCATTGTACAACCCTTCCAGCAGATACTGTGCACCGTATACACTACAGGCCATGCCTCTGGTTTTAATGTGCTCTACTACCTTGGGAATGCGATTTTTCGGCACAATATCAAATGCCAACACCATCATATTGGCGTGTACTGAACCATGGTCTGTGCCCACACCATCCGTATAGTAGCCTGCCTCCGTATTATACAGTTGATCATTAATGGCTTTTTTTACTTTGGCTGCTCTCAATTGAAACTCCATCTCCTCTTCCGGCTTGTTGAGCACCTTTGCAAACTCCGCCAGTATCCTCATATTTTGATAGTACAAACTATTGATCACGGTATTGATTGGTTGAAACACAAAACCATCACGTTCTCCCTCAGCAGTGGCTAGTTTCCATCCGGTATCTTTCTGAGCTGGAGGCCAATCCACGATATCCCTGATCCGTTGAGAGGTATCGTTAAAACCCAAAGCAGCCATCAATTTCCCGTCCAGCTTCGGGGAATGGGTGCTGATAAATCCATCCGCATCATCTAGCGCCATCAAGGTTTTATGTTTCAGGGGTTCGTAGTACCGGCGAATCAATTCTGTATTTCCGGTATACATGTAATCCTGATAAAACATCAAAGCTACATGAAGCTGCCACTCGGTAGGCCAGGTGGGATTGGCCATAAAATACTCTATGGTGTTCCTGGCGATTGCATATTCGTTGTCCACTGCATAATGACTCAATTGATTCAGGTGGGCATCTGCCTCGTAGGGGATGCGTTCTCGGTCTCCATCAATATAGTACCCAGCAAAACTGGTGGCTTTAATAGAGTACTTACAGAGGTCCCATACCTGATTGAGAATGCTGTCGGAAGATTCAAAAGCACTAGTACGGTGGTCGAAATAGCCAAAAAAAGCCAATTGCTTGACATCCTGTTTGCCGATGGGGGATTCCGCACCCTCAATTTCAAGGTAGCGGAAAGGCATAATCACGGGAAAGGAATCTGGCAGCGCTACCGCTGGTAAATTGGTATTGCGCATATCAGGGGTTAAGGAAACCTGATATTGGGTCTGTTCCGGGGATACTTTAAGCCTGGTTTGTTGAAATCGCACATTTCCAGGAGGCTCACGGTCGATTCCACCCTCATGCAACTTCTCTCCCATGCGCAGCATAAGCGTCTCATTTTTGCTGGCCTTGTAGTCCAGTTGAACAGTGCCAAAAGCTGCTTTTCCAAAATCCACAAAATAGGTATCATTCGCTCTTTTCTCCAATACGCTAGGAGCGATTTCTTCCATCTGGAAACCATTGTGAGTGGAAATTCGGTCACCAAATTGGCCAGTTCTGAACTGCTGTGGACTAGAATACTCAGTCAGCCTATTGTCCCGGTCAAAAATTCGCACTTTCCAAAAGTAGTTGGTATTGGGTTGCAAAGGTGTTCCCTCTAACTCTACATTGGATGAAGCACTGCTGGATACGCGGCCACTATTCCATACATCTCCCCTGTTATTCGCCAATAAATCCGGATCTGAAGCCACCAGGATTTGGTAAGCTTTTTGCGTAGAAGCCTGGATCGGTACCTGCCAGCCAAATTCCGGTTTCGGATCCTTGATTACGGTAGTTTTAGGGGCTCTGATCAATTCAACCGTGAGATTGGTGGGAACCCCTGAATAGGGGTCTGCATACTTTTGCGTAAGCAAGTCACACTGTTTCTCCATTTGCTGTAGCACCTGTTGAAATTCAGGATACTGTGCCAGGTTATTGGTCTCCTGTGGATCCTTTTTTAGGTGATAAAGCTCGGGATTGGATTTGTCATTGACATACCGTAGGTATTTCCAATCAGCGGTACGCACGCCCTCACTGGGAGGAATGTGTTCCATTTCCCAAAGGTGTTCGATTAATACAGTTTCCCTACCCTGGGATACTTGTTCACCGGTGACCAACGGCAACAGGCTTTTACCTTGCATGGTTTGGGGAACGGATGCACCCGCAAGCGCCAGCATGGTGGGGGCTATATCGATGTTCAAAACCTGCTGATCCACCAGCTTGGAGCTTGCAGATCGAGGATCATAGATAATGAGGGGCACTCTTATGGAGTTATCGTACATCAACCATTTACCCGCCAGTTGCCGCTCTCCCAGGAAGTAACCGTTGTCACCCATCAGCATAATTACGGTATTCTGGTCAAGTCCTTTCTGACGCAGTTTCTTTCTGATCTTAGCAATCTCCAGATCGATTCCTTTGATCATGCGGTAATAGCCTTTGACACTATGCTGGTATTTTTCAGGGGTGTCATAACGCCATTTCCAGCGAACTCGATTGAACCCCTCCCTAACTGGAGCTGGCAGTGCTTCGAAATACTGATCCTCGGCCAGTTTGGGTCCCGACATATCCATCTTTCGGTATAACTTGTCAGGCTCCTGCTGCCAGAAATATTGTTCTTCAGCTCCGTCGTGTGCATGAGGGGCACTGAAACTCAGGGATAGACAAAAAGGTTTCCCGGTTGGTGCCTGGTCAATAAAGTGCAGCGCCTGCTCACCAGTATACCGGGTAAGGTGCACAGTGTCTTTACCAATAGTCTTGTAATAGTAACCCCGATAGTCTGGGTACTGATTGTTACGATCATAGGCTTCAAACTGGTCGAACATAGCCTCCCTTCCAGGGTAATTTACCCCAAATTTTCCGTAAAAGCCGGTGTAATAACCAGCCTCTTGCAGCAATGCGGGATAGGCCTGCTTCATATACTCAGACTTGAGTGGACCTGTTTGAAAAGTGTATTTGTGTGTTCGCTCATGAAGACTGGTTAGGATACTGGCCCGGCTGGCCGAGCAAATAGGAGTGGTCACCATAGCCTGACTGAAGTAGGCCCCTTCACTGGCCAGCTTATCCATTTCCGGTGTCTGAATGATTGGATTTCCGGCGAAGCCCAGTGCATCCCACCGTTGATCATCGGTAAGTATGAAAATGATATTAGGTTTTTCTAAAGGAATTTGGGCAAAACCCATTACGGATACCAGCAGCAAAACCACCACTGCTATCATTAAGAAGGATGTGCTCCTCATAGACGGTTCAAGCGGGTGAAAAATCAATATAACATATTGACCACTGGTAGGGATAATTATGGAGACTTTTATTGCAAGGGATTGGAAAGATATGGCTAATCCTTCTGCAGAAAAATAGAAAGCGACATTCTATTGCCCTTG
>JANQPK010000268.1 GCA_028289505.1 Cyclobacteriaceae bacterium | reverse complement strand
ACTGCAATGCCGGCCCAGGCATTGGCTCCTCCAGCATAGGTATAAGCATCCTCAGGCCAGCTCTCGTAGCCATACTCACCAGGATGTGGGATGGTATGGAAGATCCATTCCACCTCACCGGTTCGGACATTAAATGCCCGAATATCTCCAGGAGGAGAAGCCAGCGTACCATCTGGTACCAGGGTGCCTAAAATAAGCAAATCCTGATAGATAGCTCCAGGGGTATTACTTCGAACAAACATACCAGTTGTGTCCCGTTCGATCCCAGTACGGAGATCTACTTTGCCACCATGGCCGAAGCTTTCAATAGGTTGTCCATCTTCTGCCCCTAATGCATACAGGTATTTTCCTGCAGTGTACAGGATCCGTTGATCAGGGCCATCCTCCCAATAGACCACCCCCCGATGACGGGTTTGTGGCCTACTAAGACTATCAATACCATTGAATGGGTCAAACGTCCAAATTTCTTTACCAGTTGCTGCGTCTAATGCAATAGCTTTAATGCCGGGTGTGGTGGTGTAAAGTACGCCATCTATGATAATGGGATTGGCCTGAATCTCAGATCTGTTATCACCACGGTGATCGCCAGAATGATAGGTCCACGCCAGCTGGAGCTGGGACACATTTCTACGTTCAATCTGATCCAGCGATGAGTAGTGATTGCGATCAGGTCCACCCAGATAGCTACTCCACTGGATATCCTGGTCATCGCCTGATTGACAGCAGCACCAAAAAATCCCAAAAAGTAGGTAATAGATAGCATTAGCAGCATTTTTGATCATATTCCAAGGTAGTCTATAGACCGACTAATCACAAATTACCGCTGATTTCAATTTTGAGGTCGATATTACATGAAACAGTAACCGCCAATATCTTAACGGGAATGCCTGCTGAACTGAGTTAATTTTAAGTTATGAAACTCAAGGTATTCATTATTTTATTTAGTCTGGTGGCACTTTTTGGGTCTTGTACGGGACCTAGAACAGTCACTCTGAACTCATTGAGACCTGCGGAGATCACCTTGCCGGCCTCTACCAAGACCCTGTTAATTTTAGATCGAACCAAAACGGAAAAGAAGCCCATCAATATAATAGAAGGGGTCCTGACTGGTGAAGTACCTGGGGAGGATCGCACCGGGAGCCAAGAGCTACTAGTTGCCCTCAATAATCAGCTTAGCAGGACTAGTAGGTTTAATGTGGTGGTAGCCGAAGAATACCTGGAAGGTAATGGTATTACCTCGGTATTTCCGCCGCCATTAAGCCGCGAGCTAATGGATAGGATGGTGGCTAAGTATCAGGCAGATGCTATCGTAAGTCTCGAGCTAATGGATTCTGATTTTGTGATTACCCGGGGTAGGGTGGACGGAGACTTAAAAAGCCTGGAACAGGGATTGAAGTTTTATGCCCAAGGAATTGGCAATATCACCATTGGTATTAGGCTGTATGATTGCCATAACTATAATGTGGTGGACCAACAGCTATTGACCAACAACCATACTTGGGAAACCACTGGGAATAGCGTCCCGGAAGCGGTGGCGCAGATGGCTTCTAAAGGCGACGCTACCCGATACTTGAGCAATGAGGCAGGCGCCGACTATGCTTACAAGATTGCACCCATGCCCATAAAGATCAGACGATCATTCAGGGGTAAGGCGAAAAGATCCCCTGAGCTGGAATTAGGTACCCGCTACGCCGATGTTGGGCAGTGGGAACGTGCTTTGGAAACCTGGGAAAGTGGACTTGATCGAGCCCGCAGAAAAGAGGCAGGATATTTAGCCCATAATATTGCCATCGCCTATGAAGTGTTGGGTGATTTTAGCAATGCCATAAAATGGGCCGAGCAGGCCTATGCGCATTATGGGAATGATGATTCGCGTCATTACGTGAACCAGATCAAATATCGTATGTCCTCAGAAGGTTTGGCTCAGATACAATTGGATTCCCAGGAGTAATACGTCAGTACTTCAAGAATTTGGTGCCTTGGGAAGAGCTTACATGACTAGGGTTGCTGAAACTGGCCTGTCAGATGGTTGATAATGTGGATCCATCAGGTTGGATCTCAAATTTCACACTAAGTCGGCCCATCGCTCCCTCACTTTTTTCCCTTTATATTCAATAATCTCAAGGATCCGGTTTTTACCAGCAGGTGAGGTGCTGCTACTATCGCCTGCCAGATACCGATCACCCGTGTTGATGAATCTTGCTTAAAAATTGTCCCCCACAACTTCATTGGGGTTCCTTTGGAATCTTCTGGGACTAGATTGGTGGGCATAGGAGCCCCTGGTCGATAAAAGGACCCCAAAATGTCCGTGGTAGTGGGGTTGTTTGATACGTATCGGGCACCGTTCCAGTGGATGGTGCCAAAAGCTACTAGGCCAAATGCAGTAAGAGATCACGACTTTACAAAGTTTCTGCGTTTAATCACTTTGGTAGTGTGTTTGTACTCTAAATAAGATAGGCAAAAGCCGCTTGGTTTGCAATCAAGCTATCGCAGATTGATTTGTGTTTGTACCCAATTTGATGCACCTAATTGGAGTGATCGCTCTGAGGGTAAACTGCCACTTACTGTAAGAGTGAAACTCCCCTTTTCCGGCATAGAGTTTCCTTGTTCATTGATTAGTGCCAACATTTCAGGAGTAATGGTAAATGTGACGGTTTCACTCTGACCAGGGTCCAGACTAACCCTGCGAATGCCTTTCAGGGAAAATAGAGGAGTACGTATGCTGGCCTCTTGGTCAGTGATGTATAGTTGAACCACTTCATCTGCTCTGTATAGGCCTGTATTGGTTATCCTACAACTGAGTTCTACGGTTCTTTTTTTACTGATCTTGGTATTCGAAACTGTTAAATCACTGTAGGAAAAGGTGCTGTAGCTTAAGCCAAAGCCAAATGGATACATAGGTTCCTGGCTCATATAACGATAGGTACGGCCTGCCATGCTGTAATCTTCATAATCAGGAAGCTGCTCCAACGATTTTGGGAAAGTTATGGGTAGCCGTCCTGAAGGTATGGAGTTGCCGAAAACGATATCGGCTAGTGCATTTCCACCCTCTGCTCCCGGATACCAGGTAAATACCACAGCATCAGCAATTTCATGTACCTCCTGAAGGTTCATGGCGGTGCCACCAGTAATCACTGCAATTACTGGTTTACCATGGGAGCCTTTAATTTTTTTAAGGTATTCGATCTGATTCTGCGGTATATTGTAATCCAATCGATCTCCAAAATAAGGTGAAGAGATCGACTCTCCTTCTTCACCTTCAATATGCCTGGTGAGTCCCATTACCACGAAAGTGGCATCAGCATCGGCAGCTTCACCCGACGACCAGTCGATGGGATTTACATTGGGTTTGTCCAGGGTGGTTCCTGGGCTATATTGCACCTGACTCCCAGGAGCTACTCGGGCAGTTATTCCTTCTAAAAAAGTGACAATATTGGCACTAACACCGAAATAATTTCCCAACATAGCGTCAATGGTCGCAGCATTGGGTCCAACTACGTAATACCTGTTTAGATCATTTTGAAGGGGTAATACTCCATTATTCTTAAGTAAAACGGTGGATTTAACTGCTGACTCATGGGCTAGTTTCCTGTGGGCAGGTCCATCTACCACATCGAAACTAATATTGCTGTAGGGATTGTCCTCCACCGGGTCAAACATGCCCAATTTGAAGCGTGTCCTTAGTAAGGGCACCAGGACTTCGTCTATTTCCGACTCAGTGATCAAACCTTGAGCAACCGCATCCAGCAAGGCATTGTAGGTACTGCCACAATTCAAGCTTACCCCACTTTTTACAGCAAGTGCTGCAGCTTCAGCTTGGTTGGACACCGTCCCATGACCATTTTCACTAAAAAAGTCGACCAGAGCCCAGCAGTCACTTAATATGTGCCCCTCAAATCCCCATTTTTGTAACAGTACTTCAGAAAGTAAATAATTACTGCCGCAACAGGGTTCGTCATTGGTGCGATTATAGGCGCACATAACCGATTCTACCCCAGTATTTACCAGGGCTTCGAAGGCGGGCAGGTATGTTTCATACAGGTCTTTATCGCTTACTACGGCGTTAAATTCATGACGCAGCTTTTCGGGACCGCTGTGGACTGCATAGTGTTTAGCGCAGGCGGCTGTTTTCAGATACTTGGGATGATCTCCTTGAAGGCCCCTTACAAAAGATATTCCCAGTAGACTGGTCAAGTAAGGATCTTCCCCATATGTTTCTTGGCCGCGTCCCCAACGTGGATCGCGAAAAATATTGATATTAGGCGTCCAGAAGGTCAAGCCTGCATAACGATTGTAGTTTCCAGCGGCTTTAGCCACATGATACTTGGCGCGAGCCTCGTCTGAAATGGCGCTAGATACCCGGTAAATTAAATCTTGGTCAAATGTCGCTGCCAGTCCGATGGCCTGAGGAAAAATGGTAGCCTTACCAGCCCGCCCCACACCATGAAGCGCCTCATTCCAATAATCATAAGGGGGTATGTTCAATCGGGGTATCCCTGGGGTATTCATGAGCATCTGAGAGGCCTTTTCTTCCAGTGATAGCTGTGATATCAGGTCCTTTACCCGGTGGTCCAATGAAGCGGATGTATCCAAGTAGGTTTGACCGAAGGAAAACTGGAAGCTGGCCAGCAGTAGCAATGTTAATCTGTATTTAATCATAATTATAGATACTCAATATTTAAAATTGATGCCAAATACCTGAGACCAAAGGCCAGAGACCAGAGATCGCAAGTCATTTCCTGGGTAGCATATTCCTGATGGCGGCAATTTTCCATTGTTGCTGTTGCTGAACCATCACAAATGTACTCCACATTTTCCGTTGGGTGCCATCGCCATTATCAATGGTATACCGAGCATCGGCAATAGCGGTTTTGGGCGTTAGAAATCGTACCTGTTCTACCTTAAGGCTTCGGGATCCGGGCTGTCGGGTAGAGCTGCGCAGCATCCCGGATAGGGATTCCTCTAGGCCCCTTCTCCATTCACCAGTAGATACCAATTGGTCAATATCTTCGAACAAGATAGCATTGAGCTGATCTACATTTTTTTCGGTCCTGGCTTTACCATACTGGTCTACCAGGTCGATAATGGCTTGTTCATTGCCTTGCGCGAATACCGCGGAAATCAGGGATAAGTTAATTGTTATTAGAAAAATGCATTTCATAAGTTGAAGTGGCCTAGTTTTAATAATTAATATAGTAAAAAGTTCCGGCAGGGTTCTTATTAACTTTAGGAGGCTGGTCTTAGCTATCAAAATTGATAACTTCACAAAATGAAGCAAACTATTTATCTCTTGATTGGTCTGTTCGTATGGGTAGCCTGCCAAACCGGTTCCAAACAGACTAGAAGCATTATTGTTTATGGTAGTGATAATTGTCACCACTGTGTTGAATTCAAAGTAAAGTTGGACTCATTGGGGTTCACCTATGATTTTCGCGACGTGGAATTCAATCAAATGATGAACGATGAGATGGTTTCCAAAGTCCGGGCATCCGGGGAGATGGGTGGTTTTAAATATCCGGTAGTTGATATTGAGGGGGATATACTGATTGCACCTGAGATTCAGGCTGTTCTGGATATCATGTAAAACTGTTTTAATATGGCTTGTTAGATCAAAACTCCAATACCATGAACTCGGTACGCCGATTTGCCTGGTGTTGATCTTCATCGCAGCTCGAATCCAGCTTGCAGTCATTTAATAATTTGGACTCTCCGTAACCCTTGGCTACGATTCTGTTCTTGCTGATTCCTTTGTTTACAATATACTCAACCGCGGACTTCGCCCTTTTTTCTGACAGGCTCTGGTTGTAGGCTTCGGAACCGCGAGCGTCTGTATGCGAGCTTAATTCAATCTTGATGCTACTATTTTCTGTCATAACCTCAATAATCTTATCTAAGGCAGGCTCTGCTTCTTTGGTGATTTCCCAACGGTCAAATTCATAATAAATATTATCTACTTCAATTGGACCAGTAATTCTCACCCCGTTCCCAAGCAGGGTGGTTTTTGCTTTATCATCAATAGTGGTCAGCTGCTCCTCTTCTACATCAAGCAATTTAGGTTCTAGTTCTAAAGTTAAATCCACTGAATCTGAATAACATGGAACATATCCTAGAATCATGTCTACCTTATCATCATACCGACCCACCAGGGAATAACGTTCAGAGGGGAATAATTGAAGAACAAACTCCCCTTCTTCATTTGAGTGTTCTAAATGCTCCTCACCGCTGATCTCATTTACCACCGAAATCTCAACTTCAGGAATTACTTCCCTGGTCTGGGCATCAATGGCAAACCCGGTAAGCTCAACAAATTTTTTCAGTGGTAACACTAGCCGGTCTGACTCACCAGGTGTTTTACCGGTAGTGGAGTATCGGTGATCTAAAGTAAGACAGAAGTCTTTCTTAACCCGAAACTGGTAGTCTTTGGCCGTGGCCAACTTAATATGAAAAATACCAGTGGAGTCGGTCTCTAAATCTTTCACTAACTCTTTATTATCAAACAATTCAAGTTGAGCATAAGGTATAGGGATGTTGGTTTCCGAATCCACCACTACCACTTCTAGGTTAATGAAAACGTGATCATAACGATAAATATCATCATTGCCTCTACCTCCGGTGCGGTTAGATGAAAAATAGCCCGAATGACCCACTTGATCTCTTATAAGTGCAAAATCATCAAAATTGGTATTTATGGGGTATCCCAGATTAATTATCTGGTTGGTTTCTAAGTCCAGTTGGTAAATATCAAGTCCGCCCATTCCCAGATGCCCATTGGAAGCAAAGTACAAATATTGATCTTGGTAAATAAATGGAAATAGCTCTCGTCCCTGGGTATTGATATCCTCACCTAGATTAACCGGCTCACTCCAATTACCATTTTTCCAATCGGTATAGTACAAGTCTGGTCCTCCAAATCCACCCGGCATATCCGAAACAAAGTAAATTCTCTTACCGTCAGAAGTTATGGTGGGATGGCCTGTTGAGTACTCATCACTATTGAAAGGTAAACCTGTAATATTGATCCAATTTCCATCGGGTCCCTTTTCCGCTTGAAACACTTTTAGATTTACATCCCCGGAGCTACTTTTTAGGATCTTTTTTTCAAAGTAGTTGTTCCTGGTAAATAGAACCTTTTGCTGGTTATGGTAAAACGTAGTACTACTTTCATGAAATTTTGTATTGACATGGGGATTGAATTTTTCTACGCCAGCCATGGTGGAATCTGCTTTGATCCTGCTAAAGTAAAGGTCCAGGAAAGCGCTATTATCTCTCTTGTATTTTTGCTTAGTTAGATTGGTAGGATCTTTTCTGGAAGAGGCAAAAACAATTCCCCCATTATAGTAGGCAGGACCGAAGTCCGATTCTGTACTATTGATGGTCAAGGTACTGATTTTATAAAGTGAGGAATCCGCAAAGAAATCAGAATAGTTTTTAATGGCTTCAACAATCTTGTTCGCCCTATCATCGTCCGGTGAGCTTTTCTGATATTTTACCAGCCATTCCTGGGCTTTTTCATATTGTCCGATTTGATATAAGGAACTGGCATAATGGAAACTGTGTATGGGTTCAGCAACCTGATCATCTACTACCTTAGAATAATAGAAGGCGGCTTTTCTAGGATTGTTCAGATTTCGATAGCATTCTGCAATTTGAAGTTTAACCTCGGGCTTGTCGTACTTTGCCGCTAGTAATTGTTCATATAAGCCCAGTGCATCCTTGTAGGCATATTCATCAAACAACTGATTGGCTTTTTTAAAGGTGTACCCGTGATTGGTAGGCACGTAGGCCTGTGCTAACATCAATTTAATTGATGATATTAGTATGGTTAAGATGAAGACGAATTTTTTCATACTAATGATGGTAGATTAAAAGAACCTGGGCGACTTCATTTTCTGCTCTGGTTTCAGAAATACATAGTTCAACATAAACTCATGGGAGCCGGAGTGCACTTGGCTCAAATCAGTACTGCTGGCAAAGTCATAGGCATAGCCAAAGCGAATTCTTTTGGTAATTTGCAATTCAAGCAGGGCGTTCCAATCGGCACCAAACCGGTGTGAAAGCCCAAACCAAATGAGGTCTTTAATCAGTAAGTTGGCGTTGAGATCGAATTGTATGGGTGCTCCTTCTACCACTTTCAATAAAAAGTTTGGTTTAAGTTTAAGGTCACGGCTTAGATAGAGCATATAGCCACCAGTAAGAAAATAGTGGCGTGCTTCCTTTGCGGTGCTAATGGGGTTATCCTTGTCAATTGAGTTCTGAAGCATTCTGGGTACCGAGAATCCTGCATAAAACCTTTCTGAACTATAAAAAATACCAGCGCCAAAGTTCGGTAGAAAGCTGCTTCTTATATCCTGAAAATCTGCTGCAGGCCGATGAAGCAGTTGCAATTCATTTAGATCCTCTCGGAAACTGGTAAATCCAGCCTGAAGCCCCATGGATAAGGTTCCTTTTTCCATAGCAATACGGTAAGCATACGATCCGTAAATAGCGTGTTCCTTTGAAACACCGATTTGATCTCTCAACATCAACAAGCCAAGCGAGATCTTTTTGTTCTTTATAGGACTATGTAGGGCCAGGGTTTGGGTGCTGGGTGCACCTTCCAGACCGGACCATTGCTCCCTGGCCAGGGCGGTTATGCTCATGCCACCATGACTACCAGCGTATGCTGGATTCAAGGCCAGACCGTTGAACATATACTGGGTGTACATGGTATGCTGCTGGGAAAAGGCTGAAAGACTTATCAATCCCATCAGCAATACCAGTGCGTAGTAAAGTAAAGCGCTTTTTATGTTGACCTTCCTCATTAATCCACTATTTTTTAAGTACCACGTAACCGCTGTATAGCTCGCTTCCATCACCCAGATCCAATACGTAGTAATAGGTTCCATCTGGAGCCATCTTATCCCCTATAATGATGCCCTCTGATGATTGGCCTTCCCAGTAAACAGTGAGGTTGTCATACCCCCTGGCTTGGTAAATCTTATTGCCCCACCGATTGAAGATCTGTACATAATTGTTGGGAAACCGCTCAATACCCTGGATGGTCCAAATATCATTGGAGCCGTCGTTATTGGGGGAAACTCCTTCATAAATCACCAGTCCTTCAAACTCCGATACCCCGATAGTGACGGTAGCTTGTGCACAACTTGAAGGTATTCCGTCATCACATACTTCATATACAAAACTGTCAGTGCCATAAAAGCCAAAGGCAGGTCTATAAGTGAAACTGCCATCACCATTTATTTCCACTGTGCCATTCCCGGGCTCTGATATCAAGGTACTACTCACGGTCAGGTTCTGTCCGTCCGGTTCGGAGTCATTAACCAATACATTTGCTTCCACCGGGACATCTTCATCGGTACTAAACTGATCGTCAACTGCCATAGGTGGAGTGTTAAGCGGTAGCACTGTCAGTTTTAGCTCACCGGTATCGGTATTGCCGTGGCCATCACTGATGGTATACTCGAAAATTTCGTCGCCGGCAAACCCTACCGGTGGGGTATAGTTGAATGAGCCATCACTATTCCAGATAAGTATACCGCCACTGGTTTGTACCGCATTTAAACCAATTACGGTAATGATGTCCCCATCAACATCAGTATCATTGATCAAAACACCGGGAGCAGGAATATTCAGCGCATTATCCTGTATGGTTGAAAGTGAATCATTTGTCGCTACAGGTGCATCCTGTGTGGGGTTAATAATGATATTAACAGTGGCCTGACTGCATTGGCTGGGGGTACCATCATCACAAACCTGATATATGAAACTATCCGTCCCATTGAAGTCAAGATTAGGAGTATAAACAAAACTGCCATCACTGCTGAGTACAACCACACCATTTAACGGGTCCGAAACGGGGGTGAGTCTAACCGAAAGGTTGTTTCCTTCCAGGTCACTATCGTTAACCAACAGACCTGAGGCAACTGGCACCGAAAGCGTCAGGTCCTCATCAGTGCTGTAAGTATCGTCCAAGGCAGTTGGGCTGTCATTAAGATCGCTGACATTAATGCTCACTGTAGCATTACCATTTCCACCATTTCCATCATCTGCGGTGTAGGTAAAACTGTCTGTGCCCACGAAGCCTAATGGTGGTGTATATTCGAAAGAGCCATCTGCATTGACATTCACGGTTCCCCCGTTCACGCTGGTAGCGTCAAAGCTGGCTACGGTCAAAGCATCTCCCTCTGGATCGCTATCATTGTCCAGTACTCCTGGTGCAGTGATACTAAGGGTGGTGTTCTCATCGGAGTTATAGTTATCGTCTACGGCAATTGGATCGTCGTTGGATGCACTAATGGTGATACTGACCGTAGCCACATCAGTACCTCCGTTGCCATCATTTATGGTGTAACTGAAGCTATCTGTACCTGAATAATTAGTAGGTGGTGCATATGAAAATAAACCATCAGGACTAACGATGACAGTACCACCATTGTTGCTAGCGTTGTCAAAACCAGTTACGGAGAGGAGATCTCCCTCCGGGTCAAGATCATTACCCAGAACACCTGGAGCCGCTATGTTCAATATCACATCTTCAGCAGTGGTATAGCTATCATCAATACCAATAGGTGGATCGTTTAAATTGTTAATAGTAATAAAAACCACCGCCTCATTAGAGGTGAGCCCTAAGTCATCATCAACGGTATAGCGGATGGTATCCGCACCGAAGTAATTCAAGTCAGGTGTATAGGTAATAGTACCATCTCCACTTATGGTAACCTGACCATCATCAGGCGCTTCGGTGATTACAATGGACGAAGGATCCAAAGAGCCGTCCGTATCGGAATCGTTGGTAAGAATATCAATGATGATTGCAATTTCTTCATTAGTGCTGGAAGCATCGTTCGTTGCCTGAGGGGGATCATTGGTAGCACCTACATTAATAACTACAGTAGCAGATGCACTACCACCATTGCCATCACCTATGGTATAACCGAAGCTATCAACTCCGCTGTAGTTGGTTGGTGGGGTGTAATTGACTGACCCATCGGCGTTGACCACTACTGCACCGCCTTGAGCACTTAAGGCATCGTTTCCAATTACTGTAATTGGATCACTGTCGGGGTCACTATCATTGTCAAGTACTCCGGGGGCCACCAATGTTAATACTACATCTTCGGATGCATTTAAGGTATCATTTACTGCGATTGGATCGTCATTCAGATTGGTTACTGTAACATAAACAGTGGCTACATTAGAAGTAGCGCCCAGATCATCATCAATGGTATAGCTCAAGCTATCCAACCCTACGAAATCCGTATCTGGGGTGTAGGTGATGGTACCATCTGTGTTTACTACTATAATACCATTTGCCGGATCGGCTGCTCGAGCTAAGGCTGTAAGATCCAAGGCTCCGTCCAGATCTGAATCATTAAACGCAACATCAATGATAAGTAGTGTCTCTTCATTGGTGATGGTAGTATCATTCAGTGCAATTGGAGGATCGTTAACCGGTATTACATTGATCTCTATGTCAACTGTATTGGAGGCCGCACCATCATTATCATTTATGCTGTAGGCAATGGTTTCAGGACCAACATATTCAGGATTTGGGGTATAAGTAATGGTGCCATCACCATTATCTACAACTGACCCATTGGATGGTGGAGTAGTTATGGCAATGGTACTGAGATCCAAGGTCCCGTCCACATCGTAGTCATTCAGCACTATATTAATAACAGTCGAACTGTCCTCCTCTACTGAATTATTAAGGTCTTCCAGTGCCACTGGGGCATCGTTGATGGGATTGACGGCAATGGTCACCACTCCATCAGATAATCCTCCATTTCCATCGCTGATGGTATAGGTATAAGTATCTACCCTATTAAAATTGGCATTCGGCGTATAGGTGACGGTCCCGTCTCCATTATTAGTGACTACCCCATTAGCAGGTTGGATAATGGAGAGAATTACAATGGGATCTGCCTCCGGATCCGAATCGTTGCTCAGAACATCGGTTGTTACTGCGTTATCTTCATCGGTGATATCAGCATCATCAACCGCTACCGGTGAATCATTTACTGCGCCTACAACTATGGTTACACTAGCTCCATCAGCACCTCCGTTGCCATCCCCTACCACATAAGTGAAGACATCAGTACCGGAGAAGTCTGCATTAGGTTGATAGGTTAGAGTACCATTACCGTTATCGGTAACACTTCCATTCCCTCCCTGGGTGAAGCCCACAATATTTAAAGCATCACCATCGGCATCGGTATCGTTGAGAAGTACGGATATTATCACCGACACATCTTCAGCGGTATTTTCAAAGTCATCATTAGCCACCGGGGGATTATTTACGGAATTGACGGTTATTGATACGGTTGCGGTAGCGGTTCCACCCCGGCCATCAGTAATAGTATAAGTATAGCTATCTGCCCCGTTGAAATTGAGATCAGGGGTATAAGTGATAGTGCCATTTCCATTATCAACCACGGTTCCATTTGAGGGTAAGGTTATGGATACTATTGTCAATGGGTCAGAATCTGCATCTGAATCGTTACCCAGCACTCCCATTACCAATGGCGTATTTTCATCGGTGGTGCCATTATCATTTATTGCGATGGGAGGATTATTTACAATTCCAACGTAAATTGTAACATTGGCAACTGACACTGATCCATTACCATCGGTGATCCTATACCTGGCTATATCAACACCGGAATATCCTGAATTAGGAGTATAGGTGACGGTACCATCGCCATTATCTACCAAGGAGCCATTGGAACCGTTCCAAACCTGGTTAATGCTCAAAACATCGCCATCAACGTCAAAATCATTATCCAACACACTTACAACAACTGAAACATTGACCCCAGTACTGGCAATATCGTCCACTGCGGTTGGAGCATCCTGCATGGGATCAATGTATATGGTTACCGTACCCATGGCGCTACCTCCGTTTCCATCTGTAATATTATAGGTATAGGCGTCTGTGCCGAAATAATTGCTGTTTGGTGTGTAGGTTACGGTACCATCCCCATTATCCGTCACGGTACCATTAGCCGGTGGATTAACTGAAGTAATGATTAATGGGTCACCTTCAGGATCGAAATCATTAAACAGCAGATCGGTTGTTATGGGGATTTCCTCGATAGTTCCATCAAAGTCGTCAATCGCGATGGGATCATCATTGGCATTATCCACTATCACGGTAACGGTGGCACTGGCAATGCCTCCCCGGTTATCAGTAATGGTGTAAGTATAGGTGTCGGTACCACTGAAATTTGGTAATGGGGTGTAGGTTATGGTTCCATCACCATTACCGGTTACTGAGCCAAATGATGGATTACCCACAATTATTACTGCTAGGGCGTCATTCTCCGGATCGGTATCATTGGCCAATACGTTGGTAGTAACCGGTTGGTCTTCAAAAGTATTGGCAATATCATCTATAGCCACAGGTGGATCGTTGATTATGCCTACCCAAACCGACACCAAAGCCTTGGCGTATTCTCCATTGCCATCGGTAATGGAATAGGAAAAGTTATCTACCCCGGTGAAGTTGGGCTCAGGATCGTAGCTGACGGTACCGTCACCATTATCAGTTACGGTTCCATGAGCTCCCTTGGAGATCTGATCCAATGAAACTGCATCACCATCAATATCAAAATCATTCGCCAGTACAGAAATCACCACCGTGGTATCCTCATTGGTACTAGCGATATCCAACACCGCGGTAGGAGGATCGTTTACCGGGATTACTGTTATATCCACACTGGCCGTGGCGGTACCACCATTGCCGTCTCTAACCGCGTATATATAGGTGTCAGTACCGTTGAAATTAGGCCTGGGGGCGTAAATCACGGTACCATCTGTGTTGTTGAATACACTTCCATTGACTCCTTGAGTAACCATATAAACCACCAAAGGCTCTCTCTCCGGATCGGTATCATTGGCTAATACATTGGTGGCCACTTTTTGGTCTTCAAGGGTAAAGTCTATATCATCCCGGGCAGTTGGATCATCATTGACCGGACCCACTACCACAGTTACTACACCAGTATCGAATCGTCCGTTGCCATCGGTTATGGTATAGGTAAAGGTCTCAGTGCCGTTGAAGTTTACCCCGCCTGGCTCATACCTGATGGTGCCATCAGCCCTTACATATACTTGACCAACAGCAGGTTGGGTGACACTGGTCAGATTTAGTACATCTCCATCTAAGTCAAGATCATTGGCCAGCACTACAATGGTGACATTAGTATCTTCTGGTGTATGGGCGAAATCGTCTACTGCAATGGGGGCATCATTAACCGGTGCTATATCAACTACCACCGAGGCAGTAGCGATGCCTCCATTGCCATCTGTGATAGTATAGGAAAAGATGTCCGAGCCACTATAGTTGATAAAGGGGATATAAGTGAGCGTCCCGTCATTGTTATTAATGACGTTCCCATTCACTCCTTGGGTCACGATCACCACCTGTAGTGGATCACTTTCTAAATCGCTATCGTTACCAACTACGTTTAGGGTAACCTGTTGATCTTCATTAGTGTCTGTGGTGTCGTTTTCTGCTACTGGTGCATCGTTTATGGCGGCAATTACGATGGTCACGGTGGTGTTATCAGTGGCGCCGCTCCCATCAGAAATGGTATAGGTAAAACTGTCAAGACCGTTAAAGTCTGGGTCGGGTGTGTAGGTAAATGTGTCATCACCATTTTTAACCAGGGTTCCATTGATGGTAGGGGTAAAGGAGTCCACGTTGACTGCATCTCCATCCACATCAAAATCATTGTCCAGTACGTCAATAGTAACTACCACATCTTCTATGGTAGCAAAAATATCCAGGTTGGCAGTAGGGGCATCGTTGTCTCCCCCTACGGTTACAGTTACCGTAGCTGATGCAGTACCGCCATTTCCATCGTGGATGGAGTAGCTATAGCTGTCAACCCCTGAAAAATTCGGAAATGGTGTATAGGTAACAGTGCCATTACCATTATTGACAGTGGTACCATTACTGGGTTGAGTTACACTCACAATGGTTAGAATATCTCCATCGGGATCCGAATCATTGGACAACACCGAGCTGACTACCGGATTATCTTCAGAAGTTCCCACCCCGGGATCGTCAACGGCTGTAGGTGGGTCATTAACTGGATTGACCGTTATGGATACGGAAGCTTGAGTGCAATTATTGGTAGGACTGTTGTTATCACACACTTCATACACAAAAGTATCG